>CAZZXJ010000864.1:0-2513 GCA_964657905.1 uncultured Stigonema sp. | reverse complement strand
GACAGTTAAAAACAGCTTAAAACCCAGTCTGTGTATGTATTTTTCTCTCCTGACTTCTGTCTCCTGACTCCTTGCACTAGTGTCTTGGGCATAATTTATTCAAACACTACCGTGCGATTACCATAAACTAGTAGGCGATTCTGCAAATGCAAACGTACTGCTCTTGCTAAAACAACTCGCTCCAAATCCTTACCTTTTCTAATCAAATCCTCAACTACATCCCGGTGACTTACCCGCACTACATCTTGCTCAATAATTGGTCCCGCATCTAAATTAGTCGTGACATAATGAGCGGTTGCACCGATAATTTTGACGCCTCTTTCAAAAGCTTTGTGATAAGGATTTGCCCCTACAAAAGCTGGTAAAAACGAGTGATGAATATTTATAACCTGCGGAAAGTTGGTAATAAAATCTTCACTAAGAATTTGCATATATTTCGCTAATACAACAAAATCAATGTTGTACAGTCGCAGTAATTCCAGGTGTTTGGCTTCCTGTTCTGATTTGTTGTCTTTAGTAATAGGGACGTGGTGATAGTCGATCCCAAATTGCTCCGCCACTGCTTTTAAATCAGGATGATTGCTGATAATTAGGGGAATCTCAGCTACAAATTCTTTGGCACGTTGTCGCCAAATTAAGTCAATTAGACAATGGTCTTGACGACTTACCCAAATGGCAAGGCGCGGGACAGTATCGGAAAAATGGAGTTCCCAATTGGCGTTTAATGGTTGGGCAATGGCATTAAATGCTGGTGCAATTAAGTCACGCGGCAAATTAAACCCATCTAACTGCCATTCAATGCGAGTCAGAAATAACCCAGAGGCAAAGTCTGTATGCTGATCTGCATGAATGATATTGCCACCATTAGCATAGATGAAGTTGGCAATTTTCGCTACTAGTCCTCGTTGATCGGGGCAGGAAATAAGCAACGTTGCTGTTGGACTTGTCATGGTAACGTCGTCAGATTATCAAATCTGCTTGAGATATCTTTTCAGTAACATCTTTCTTTATAACCTAATTTTATACCCGTATTCTGTTTTACAGCTATTTTCTGTTTATTGAACCACAGATTGCCGTAGGGGCACGGCAGTGCCCATTAGTGTCAACTTAAGACAAGTGCGAATAGAATTCGCGGCTACACAAACAAAGTCCCTTCGGGTTCGCCAGTCCCCTACGGAGGGAAACCCTCCTTCAGGGCTGGACTCACCGCCTACGCGGACTCAAGGAAACTCAAGGGTTTTGAAACCTGCGCTCGTCTGGTTTTGCCTGTGTAGCTGCGGTTTTAACCGCCCATTTAAGGTTAAGTTGACTTGAGAAAAAAGAAAATAAAAATTTGTTATAACTTAATCAGAATAAATTTAAGTGACAAATTACAAAATAAAGCATATGGTTACGCAAAATTACTTAGTAATTAGGAGATTATTTATATTCTCATGGGAAGTTTACTACCACCATTAACAACATTTACAACCAAATTATCATTATGGTACTAAAACTTATCTCTTATTCGGCAATTCTAGGTTACTTGGTCATGTCTTACTGTTTTTTTACTGAATGGCTAGAATTCTTTCTAGAAGATGAAGACATAAATTCTATGGAGCAGCGCTTCTTTTATAGTGTAGTTTTAGTCATAGCTGCTATTTTGTGGCCAATAGTAGTCCCGCTTGCTTACTTAGAACTATTAAAGTTTCACAAAAAACATAAGGATACTATTTATTTACTAAGAAACCTGTCTAATTCTAAAATGTCTGATGATTAATATCATTGCCAATTGCTAGATTACTGACTTTTGAATGAGTAACTTCGCCCCCAGAGGGCGCGTGACTCCCCAGCTTATTGCTTATTTGCTATTTGCCGGAGTGGGTTGATCAGTGCTAGGCATTGGCTTTTTCCCAGCATCATCTACAGGAGGCAGTGCTGCGGGCGTGCTACTGCTGGTTTGTTTCCACTCTGACAGTTGTCGATTGACTGCGTTCTGAAAATCTGTAGATACCAACAGCACATTTGTATTCCCAGATGGTTTAGCGGCAGGGTCAGCTATAGCATATAAGAAA
The DNA here is from genome assembly GCA_964657905.1 of uncultured Stigonema sp. Classification (GTDB taxonomy): domain Bacteria; phylum Cyanobacteriota; class Cyanobacteriia; order Cyanobacteriales; family Nostocaceae; genus Stigonema. The sequence goes on along the minus strand of CAZZXJ010000864.1, from coordinate 459 downwards.
CGGCGGGTAAAGTCAGGCTTACCCAAAATCAACTTATGGGTTGTTTGATTCTTCAGTTTGACGTCGATTGTTGACTGAGGTTGATCTAATCCGAATTCCCCAAGCTGATGAGTCGGTATTGATAAAGTTCGTGACTCCTTACCCTTCACTAACGCATCTATCAAATATGATACAACGGCATCATTAGCTGGTTCAACTGTGGGAGATTGAAGGAACCACTGGGTTTTGCCTGAATTGTGACTACGTTCCAAATTTATTGTCAAATTTTGAGTTTTTACCATCAAAGACTGTAAGTCTGAAGCCGCAAAAGAAAAAATATGCTGCTTTTTCTCCTTGACTTCCTCTCGCTGAGTCGCACCTTTAATTTCATAAAAGTAAACAAAACCACCTAAACCCAGCGTTAGCAGTATCAAAATTAAAGTTGTCCGCTGTAATTTCATTGTTATTTGTTGATTGTTA
>CAZZXJ010000863.1:0-2521 GCA_964657905.1 uncultured Stigonema sp. | reverse complement strand
CACACCACGATCGATCATGACGCACCAAGCGCGATCGCCACGCACCAAGCGAAGCCTGAAACCTTTACAGAACAAGAACCTCAAAACTCTAAGATTAATAAGACTAATAAAAAATTTTTAGACTCTCTCTCAGATCTGCCACAAAACGAGAGAGAGGATTTTGAAAAATTTGTCAGGGAGGAATACAAAAGAACCGAGGGCAAGGAGATCAGAACTACTTTTGCTGCCTTTGTACGCGGTGAGCATTTCCAAGAGTGGTATCAAAGATACCAGAACCGCCCTGAATTAGTGCAAGCGACACAAAACGCCAAATGGGAAAACCACACTCGCCGCGAGGAGTGGCTGACTGAGATTGAGCGCACGAGCAACCCACTGGAGTTTGCTGGCACTGATAAAGAGAAGCTCGCCTTTGTGAATTGGTGCTGGGAGACAAAACAGTTCAGCTGGCTACGGGAGGATTCATTAAATGAGTGAGTTTCCTCTGTTCGCTCCCGAACCTGTTCGCCCTGAAGAAGAGCTAGAAAAAGAAGTATGGCAGCCTAGCTGGCGGTGTTTCTGCTGCCAGGATTCGGGCAAAATCAGCCCAAATTTAGTGCGGCGGGTGATCCCTGGCTACAACTATGAACGAGATCGCATTCCCATTTGCCAAGCCTGCAACAAACATAGTGAGATTTACCACCTCAAAGAGTTTGGCGTATTAGACACTCGCTTTGATTTTCAACTTTGTAGAAAGCTGGATGCTGTGGCCCGTGAAGATTGGCGACTGAGTGCTCAGGCGTGGTTTGAAACGGTGAAACAGCGTCTTGAGCAGTCAACGGGTGAAATTGCCCAGGAGCATAACTTAAGGAAGCGCGATCGCATTCAGGCCGAATTTATCCTTGTGCAGGAAAAACACGGGCGTGCACGAGGTGATTGGGAGGAGATTAAGGACGAGGACGAGGAGGTAGCCGAATGATTGCCGTAGTCGCAGTTGTTAAACCAGAAGAACTGACTGAAGACGAGCAGCGTTTACGAGAACACCTGGAGCGTCAAGTAGAAAAAGCTTTCTACCTCGCAGGACTCGCCTTGCAGTCACTAAGGGACAAACGTTTATATCGTTCCAGTCACAAAACCTTTGAAGAGTACTGTCGCGATCGATTCGGGCATAGTCGGCAGAAGTCTAACTATTTAATTGCTGCTGCGGGTGTTTTCGACAATTTGACAACCATTGGTTGTCAAAATTTATCGGAGGATTTGACAACCAATAGTTTACAAATCCTGCCCACTAATGAGCGTCAAATTCGTCCCCTTACCAAACTGGAACCTAACCAACAGTGTGAAGTGTGGCTTTCTGCGGTAGAGTCGGCGGGCGGACGGATGCCATCTGGGCGCATTGTTCAAGATATCGTCCAACGTATCATGGAGCGTACAAAAGTGCCAAATCCTTATCGATTGGGGGAAGTTTGCCAATTTGTTGTCAAGGATAATCCTGACTTACGGGGTAAAGGTGGGTGCTGGTGTATTGTGAGTCAAGTGAATGAATTTAGTTGTACTGTTATGGTTTGGGACGGGGAATACACTGTGAAAGTTGAACACTTGAAGTCCTTTGATTACTCGGATGCTGATTGTGAACAGATGCACTCTTTGTGCTTACGCATCGCCAAACTACGTAGCAGTGGCAAGCTGGAAGATGTGGCATATGCCAATTTGAAGCATTTGGGTGAATTGAAGCGTCCCTACCTAACACCGTTGGAAGAGAAAGTGTTGGGGTTTTTGGAACAGGAATATGGAATTGTTGCGTAAGTATCTGCGCTTTGATAAAGGGGATTTACAGCACCAAGCTTTGTTGGTTGTCATACAGCAATTACGTGAGCGGTTACCGAAGACATTGCAGAAATTAAGGGAGCGCTTGAAAAACTTGAGGAGCATAGTCTTGCCGATGGTGTAGATGACCCGTCTTCAGGTGTCATCACGCTGCGAAATGCTATTAATCAAGCGAATGCGGACAACGGACAGGACTTGATTGTATTTGACCGCTCTGTGTTTTCCAATGCACAGACTATTACTCTGGGTGGCACAGAACTAGACATCACCCACAACTTGGACATCATCGCACCAAGGGACTCGCTAACGGGTGCGGACTTAGTAACGGTAAGTGGGAACAAGGCTTCACGTGTGTTTGAGGTTGAATCAGGGGCAACAGTGAGCGAGGATGGATTGATTGTTGGCGATGGCTTGGTAACGCGTGCGAGTAGCATTGGAACCAAAATGTACGCGCACCGACTGATTCCTGTGATAACGATAAAATAGAAATACGATAAATGAAGAATTAGATTCTTTAAAAGGAGAGAGTGTAGGAAAATGGGTTTTAGACTTGACAACAACATCTCTTACATGTCTTTTATTTGAATGGGGACAAAAGTTTCAAAAGTTAGAGGTGTTTTGCGATGAATCTAAACCATTAAAAGAACAAGCTGAAGTTTTTAATGTAATAGACATCTCCGAAAAATACCAATGTCTTTCTATGACTGGCTTTCAAGGA
>CAZZXJ010000862.1:0-2522 GCA_964657905.1 uncultured Stigonema sp. | reverse complement strand
AGCGGTGTAGATGTCCTGGGTCAATAGGGTGCAAGCTTCATGAATTCTGGCAGCAGTGAACAGGCAGATGGCGAACAAGGTGCGATCGCGCTGGTTTTGTAACCCGTTTTTAAAAACTGCTTGTATTTCCTCTTGAGTCAGAACCTTGGCGCGTCCGTGCCTGTTGATTTTCATAGCCCGTATCACTTTGCTGTGATCCACAGGCTACAACTTTTCAGTACAGTTTAAGTTTTTAAATTAAAACGGTACATCCTTGTTTGTAAACAAGCAAACAGTACACCAGTACCAAGTGTACCCGTATTTAAATTCTCCCTCACCATTGCCCTAGGGATTGGGGGTAGATGATTCAGTTTTGATATCAGCGCTTTGCAATTGGTTGTTGCACTGGGGGCAACAACGAAACATTAATTTACTTGCTGTTGCTTCAACTCTTGTATTAATACTCGACATTCTCTGCTAGCTTCTACAGCTTGACGTAGTAATTCTTGTTTTCGCTTGCGACTTTCTTTTGGTGTGCTAGGTATCTCTCCGGCTTGGCGGCTTAATGTAGCAGCTAGCCGACCATACTCTTTAATTTTGGCTTTGAGTTCATCCATTGGTTAACCCTCTAACTCTGAGATAACAACTTCCAAATTGACCATCTGTTCATATAATATATCCGCTCTGGTTTGAAGTAGACTAGCATCGTCAAACGCTTCTAGTTCTAGTTCAATTTCTGCTAAATCATTTAAATCCCTTACTATCTCGTCCAGTCTGTCATACACTCGCAACAGTGCGTTAAGTGTTTTTGGTTTCAACTCATTATCTCCTCACCTTGGTCTGACTTGCCCTAAAAAGGCACTTTGAAGAAATCTCATTTTCCTAAACACACCCCTGAAAATCTGCTATAGACCTAGTATTAAAGCGAGTTGGTCTTCTCCCTTCCACAAAATAAGCAGCGTCAGGGACTTCGTTTGTATAGCCGCGATTTCTAATCGCCGGGTATATTTGCAAAGGTGAGATGCTCCCTCAGAACTTAACTAATCAGGTAAAAAATCTTCATCTAAACATTCATCAGCAGTAAAGGGAGAGTCTACCGGAAAACTATCAAGCGATAAACCAGTTTCATCACTGGCTTGCTTTCTTGCATCTTGATAACACTCAGGCAAAACTTCTTGGAAATATGGTTTTAAACTAGGACTATCCTTAAAAGTTCTTGTCAACCTGCGGCGATGTTCTCTAATAGTTCCTTTCCAACTATTAGAGCGTTTTTCAGGCTGGTATTTATATTTTAGTAGATGCATTAATAGAACAACCAAATTACTCTCAAGGGCGTGTTTTTCACTTCTCCCCATGCATTCAATCTCTTCGATCAGATTTTCTAAATCAACCTCAGAAAATCTGCCTTTTGTTAATTGTTTTGCAGTTGTCTCTATCCACAGATAAAAATCTTGGTCGTAAAGATGAGAGTTTGTAAATATCGTTGGTTGAGGCGCTGTCATCTGATTTTTCAACCTCCCAAAATCCAACCAGTAAACTTAATTTAATCCCGCTCTCGCTATGCCCGTTACATATCTAAATAGATTGCTTTTGGGCGCATCCCAAGTGAAACTTGAGACGGGAGCAAGTAGCAGGGTAACTATATAATAACAATTTAGAGCCAGCCAGGGCGAATTCTATTCGCCCTTTTAACTGCTGTAATTACTTGACAGGTGATAGTTGCTACTTATGCAATTACGCAAATGCAGAAAAATCTAGATCGGGTGGAACATCCTGAATACGCCCTGGACCGATCGCACGCAAAGCTTCCCTTAGAGAAATATCGCCAGTATACAGAGCACGACCAACAATCACACCATTCACCCCTTGTGATTCTAATGCCAAGAGACTCAATAGGTCTATGATCGAACTTACACCACCAGAGGCAATGACAGGAATAGAAACTGTAGCAGCGAGTGAGCGTAAAGCATCTATATTCGGTCCAGCGAGAGTACCGTCACGGTGGATATCGGTATAGATGATGGCTGCTGCTCCCAATTCCTGCATTTGTACAGCCAGTTGGGTTGCCAAAACTTGTGAGGTTTCTAACCACCCGTGAGTCGCCACCAGTCCATTACGAGCATCAATCCCAATAATAATCTGCCCTGGAAATTCTTGGCACAGTTGTTGTACTAGCTGGGGTTGTTCTACAGCGATGGTTCCCAGAATCGCCCGGTGTACGCCTAAATTAAGTACTTGTTGCACACTAGCACTTGAGCGCAATCCTCCACCAACTTGAATTGGCACCGATACCGCAAGGGCGATCGCCTCGATTGCAGCTTGGTTCACTAATTTACCTGTTTTCGCCCCATCCAAATCAACTACATGTAATCTTGTAGCTCCTTGTTCAACCCACTGTTTAGCAACCTCAACCGGGTTGTCGTTAAAAACTTGCGATCGCTCGTAGTCTCCCTGGTAAAGTCGCACACAGCGACCTTCTAGTAAATCAATTGCCGGAATAACTTCCATAACCGTCCTAAAAGCTAATTATTTATTGGTTAGTG
>CAZZXJ010000861.1:1290-2523 GCA_964657905.1 uncultured Stigonema sp. | reverse complement strand
TCAGCATTAGTCTTTGGCGCTTTGATGGCAAACTCTGGCAAGACTGTGCAGATTCTCGAAGCCCATGAGCATCCCGGAGGCTTTGGGCATACGTTTACAATGGCTAAGAAGTATACGTTTAACGCTCAATTTCATTATGTCTGGGACTGCGGGGAAGGGCAAACCGTCAATCGGGTACTCAAAAAACTAGGGTTAGATCGAGAAGTAACTTTTGAACGTTATGACTCGGACAGCTTTGATCATATGCGAATGCCAGAACATAAGTTAGATATTCCCTCGGAGCCAGAAGAACTGATCCAGCGATTGTCTGATCTGTTTCCTGCTCATGGCGATCTGATTCGCCAATTCGTCAACGAAGTGGAAAAGACTGGTGCAGGCTTGAAAAGACTCTCTCCACCGATCAAGCCAATTGAACTGCTAAAACATCCGAATGAGGTATTTTGTGCCGTCCAGTATCTCAACAGCACACTACAGGATGTATTTGACAAGTTTCAGCTACCCCAAGCCGCTCAAACCCTATTAGCCCTGCAATGGCCTGATTTTTTGCTGCCTCCAAATCAACTCTCCTTCTATGCCTGGGTTATATTGTTCCGAGGCTATCAAGCAGGCGCATTTTACCCAACCCAGCATTTTGAGCATGTGATTAATTCGTTGGTCAATGTCATCGAATCACATGGGGGACAGGTGTTGCTCAACCATGAAGTTACAAATTTTAGAGTCACAGACAGAACGGTTACGGGAGTTCAGGCGATGGATCTCGCTACCCATCAAACCCATGAATTTACAGGTGACACCGTAATTTGCAATATTGACCCCAAAAAAGCCGCCAAGATGATCGGGGAATCGCAGTTCTCCAAAACTGTGCGTCGAAAACTCAACTATGAATATTCGGCATCTAACTACATGGCTTATTGTGTCGTCAAAGATATCGACCTCCGAGAATATGGATTTGGCAAGTGGAATCTCTTTCATACAGGGCATCACAATCTAAATGAAGCCTTCGCGCAGATGTACGATCGCAATGACTTTTCTAATCCTAGTTTTGCCATCACAACACCCACTTTATTGACTAAAGCCAGTGGGGACTGCCCAGAAGACTGCCAGATTGTGGAATTCCTCACCGTTGCCAATTACAACTACTTCCAGGAATTACGGGAGGGCGACCGCAAAGCTTACAACCAGAAAAAGCAAGAAATCTTAGACTCCATTCTTGATGTTATGGAAAAACATTAT
>CAZZXJ010000861.1:0-1190 GCA_964657905.1 uncultured Stigonema sp. | reverse complement strand
ATTATGTACCGAACTTTAGAAAATACATGGTCTTCCACATCACAGGTAGCCCTACTACCAATGAGCGTTTTTGCTGGTGTCCTAATGGGAATTCCTACGGCTCCAGCCTGACACCACACAATATGGGTATGGGGCGACTGAATCACGAAACCTCACTCAACCATTTCTATTTCTGCAATGCCTCATCTGGCTATCCGGGCTTTGCTCCCACATTTTGGACAGGCGCACTGCTGTATCAACGTTTATCAGGTGACATGATTTTAGGCGACAGCTAAACAGGCGATGTTTACGACGGGCGTAGCTGCTGCAAATTATCTATTTCATTAATTGAGAGGTTAATCATGAGAATCGCTATCGTTGGGGGGGGAGCCAGTGGCATGGTGACAGCTTACCTACTCGATAAACAGGGGCATAATGTCACTGTGTTTGAACGGCAACCTACTTTAGGTGGACATATTCGGACACTGAACAAGAATGTTCAGCCGAACCAATCCGATTGTCAGGAAATTTTGGAAAATGGAGTGCTGGAATTTCCGACTGTGTTTCACAACTTCATCGCCCTCATGGAAGAACTAGGGGTGGAATTAGAACCTGTGAATATGGGTTCAGCGATGTTTCTCAAAAATGGCAGCCACTTTCTATCGGGAGTCACAATCCAGAAGAACTTCACAGGTATTCACCGCCTGCTCGAATATTTACGCCTCGATACCCTCTATGCCCGTTCTGCTGGATTATGGCTAAGAATACGATTTGCTCACCTGCAAGATTTCTACAATCAGCCTTTGTCGCAATATTTGAAACAGCCCTGTATTCGCAATACTTGGCTAAAATTGCTAGTCATGTATAGCTATTCAATGCCGTTGGAACTGATTGATGATTTTCCGGCAGAATTAGCGATGCCTGTCTTACGCAACGATGTCGCAGTCCACTGGGTCAGTATTAAAGGCGGCGTGTATTCTTACATTGAAAAAATAAGAGCGCGATTCAAGGGTGAGGTTTTGCTGAATGTAGAGATTGACCGGATTTTCAGAAGCTCGGATGCTGTCAAAATTGTGCGAACGACGGGTGAAATTCAGAAGTTTGATAAAGTCGTGTTTGCTACGCCACCCGACCAGGTGATGGCGCTGTTAGCAGATCCAACCGATGCCGAAATCAAACGGTTTTCTGCCTGGAAAGCCAATTATGCGACT
>CAZZXJ010000860.1:0-2536 GCA_964657905.1 uncultured Stigonema sp. | reverse complement strand
TGTTGGTTGTTAGTTGTATAAAAGTATCACTATCCACTCCCTTATGTGTCCCCACTCTCCCTACTCTCCACTTCTGGAGGGCGGGGGAACCCCGCCCCTACGTACCATTTTCGGGTCAAATTGTAAAATTCCTGGGTGTCATACCAATGCCAGATGTTTAGACAGAGCATTCAACCCAACACTTAAAACTGTATAAGGGAGACAAGGGATCGCCTGCACCTTGCCTTAAACTGGTTTTTGAGAATCACTTTACTTGAGATTTCCCTATGGACGTTACGGCACTTTGGCAACGATACCAGAAATGGTTATATTTCCACGAAGGATTAGGATTTTACCTAGATGTTAGCCGGATGCGGTTTGATGATGCCTTTGTGGAGGCGTTGCAGCCGAAGTTTAAGAAGGCTTTTGCGGATATGGTGGAACTTGAGAAGGGTGCGATCGCCAACCCTGATGAAAACCGCATGGTTGGACACTACTGGCTGCGAAATCCATCTCTTGCCCCAACGGCAGAACTCCAAAAAGAAATTGTCGATAGTATAGAACACATCGAAGCGTTTGCAGAAAAAATCCACACAGGTGGGATTCATCCCCCCAAAGCGCCTCGCTTCACCGATATTATTTCCATTGGGATTGGTGGTTCCGCGCTTGGTCCGGAATTTGTTGCCCAAGCCTTAGCCCCAGACTTTCCACCTCTGGCAATTCACTTTATCGACAATAGCGATCCAGCAGGCATTGATCGCATTTTAACTCATCTGCGAAACCGCCTAGCCAGCACTTTGGTATTGGTGATCTCTAAATCTGGGGGAACGCCGGAACCACGCCTCGGCATGATTGAAGTCAAAAAAGCCTACGCCGGACAGAACTTGGATTTTGCCAACTATGCGATCGCCGTTACCATGCCTGATAGTAAGCTAGACGAACTCGCAAAATCCGAAGGTTGGCTGGCAAGGTTTCCCATGTTCGACTGGGTAGGAGGACGCACCTCAGAAATGTCTGCTGTCGGGCAAGTACCTGCGGCATTGCAGGGGATTGATATTAGCGCCATGCTAGAGGGTGCAAAAGAAATGGATGACGCTACCCGCATCCCTGATTTGCAAAAGAACCCGGCGGCATTGTTAGCCTTGTCTTGGTATTACTCTGGCAATGGACGGGGCGAAAAAGACATGGTTGTCCTACCTTATAAGGACAGTTTATTCTTATTCAGCCGTTATTTGCAACAGCTGGTGATGGAATCCTTGGGCAAGGAGAAAGACTTAAACGGAAACATCGTCCATCAAGGTATCGCCGTTTACGGCAACAAAGGCTCAACGGATCAACATGCTTACGTCCAGCAGTTACGCGAAGGTGTGGCGAATTTCTTTGCCACCTTCATTGAAGTTTTAGAAGACCGCAAGGGACAATCCCCAGAAATAGACCCCGGAATCACATCTGGCGATTATCTGTCTGGTTTTCTCCAAGGAACCCGACAAGCGCTTTATGAAAACCACCGCGATTCGATTACAGTCACCATTCCCCAAGTCAATGCCCGAACAGTAGGGGCGTTAATTGCTTTGTATGATCGCGCTGTTGGTTTTTATGGCAGTTTAGTCAATGTAAATGCCTACCATCAACCAGGGGTAGAAGCTGGTAAAAAAGCCGCAGCTGTCATTCTCGACTTGCAAAAACGAGTCATTGAAGTTTTGCAAACGGAAAAAACTGCCCTTTCTCTGGAAGAGGTTGCACAAAAAGCAGGTGTACCAGACCAGGTTGAGGCGATTTACAAGATTCTGCGTCATTTATATGCCAATCAGCGTGGTGTAGTGTTGCAAGGTAATCTTGCACAACCCAGCAGTTTGAAGGTTTCTAGCACCTAATAGATTTAGCTTCATTACCATATTTTGGTACTTTTTGTTGCACAAGCAACATTTTTTTATGTGTGAGCATCTAAGATTGAAGGTATCATATCAAATCCGGTTAAATGAACACACAAACGGTAGGGGCACAGCACTGCTGTGCCCCTACAAATACCATGTGCAATCAAGCGGATTTGATATCACTTCAATCTTTATGATGCTTTTTTAGGTTGCTGCTATGAGTAAAGTTAGGGGCATTGAAATCCGTAAGCTAGAGTCGATTAAAGGGGGAATGGCTGAGTTCTTTACCCCCCAAGCCAGTCACGAAACAATGCTGGTGCAGATTCCGCCCAATACAGTAGATGATTTATTTGTTCACAAATCGCAAACTGACCAAATACTGGTAGTCAGAGGTCGGTTTGTACTCGTAACTTTAATTAATAGGCAATACCAGTACATTCCCCTAAGTGAAGACCATCCTGTCGTGGTGACAATTCCACCAGGAGTCTTACATGGAGCAATTAATGTGAGTTCAGAAGCATGTGTTGTGGTCAATGCAGTGCTGCGTCACAGACCAGTTCAAGAACGGGATTATGTTACCCGTGGGCGTCCATTCCCTTATGATTTACCAGCAGCAGCGGCGGCGTTGAAGCAACTGGAAGCTACGAAAGAGTGGGCGAAGCCGACGCATTTTGTATAGACAG
>CAZZXJ010000859.1:0-2540 GCA_964657905.1 uncultured Stigonema sp. | reverse complement strand
GACGGTCTTTAAGTGGATTTCATTTCTCCGAAGACTTAGAGATGCTTTCGCTTTATTGATTCCCCTATAGTAAGAATAGCATACACATTGCTAAGATACTTGCTAATTTTATTTTTTTTAAGGAAAGAATAGCGGACATCTTGCAGCGCCAGAAGTGCCGAGGGTCACTCTTCGGCTGCATTTGAACAAGCAGTGGCTACTAAAAAAGCTTCTTGCTTGCCATCAAGTTGTCTATTTGACGACCAGCAGGAGCTATGAATGAGTGATACGATCATCCGGAAAAGTGAATCCTCAATGGAAAGAGAGCCCCTGTTTACAGGAGTTGCAGCGGCTTTCTGCTGACTACAGTTCTTGTGTATCTACTTGTGGGTGATAGTAGTCTTGAACGCATTTACTAGTCACTTCTAGCAATGTGGCGTGACCTTCAGGACTTAGCTGTGGGAACGCTGACTGTACGTTACTGATATAATTTGTAAAATCGCTTTCACTGGGATTGAAGAACTCTTGCCCAATCATAAGTGCGGCATAAGTTTCAGACATCTTAGTGCTGAATCCGTGGTCGGTAAGTCCATCAATGATGTAGCGAAATATCCAGTTAGCGTCAGGGTCGTAGTCAATCAATTTAGAAGCGACAACTATGAAGTCTTGGTATTCAGTCATTGGGGTTACTCCTTTGGTTGTGTTGGCTTTGCGAAGTTAACCACTCTTCAGCTAAACACATAAAACACGGGTCAGCTTCCAACTTCATAGAATTATAAGCTTTCCACATATGTGTGAGTCTGTTTGGAATTTGGACAAAGACGCCGAAGAATCTTTCAGTTTATTGTCCTAGAGGATCATCCAGAATTGTCTTTTTGGCTGAGGTTCAGTTCCAGCTATGTTGAAGCCCTCTACCATCGGTTTTTTACCGAAACGATGATGTAGAGGAGGTACTAATCCTGCACCCACAACGTACGCAAACAGAGTCCTTCTAGAGGTTTCCTGTGACTCCGAAATTCACTTGGAGTTCGTGGAGCATTTTTGGGATGCTGTCTCCGTAGATTACTGAACCGTGCATTGTAGCAAGGTACTTGATCGGTAGCTTCTTGATTGCTTCGATTCCGCGAGTGAATGTCTTTCCCTCGACCATAAATCCCAACTGGCGCTGAAAGTTGATGACCGACTCTGTTAAATCCTCATTAGTGAGTGGTGTATCAAAATGACCGGGGTGAGCCGCCAGGTCAGAGCAGAAGATCACACAGTCTTGCGGCTCGTAGAATAGACATCCCTCCCAGCCATGGGGGAAATGAGGCGTCTCGATCAGGGTGATCTGCTTTGACCCTAAGGAAACGCTTTTGTTGTTCTGAAGAACCTGGGCTTTTCGGATCGCAATGTCGTCAATATTGGATTTATTGAGCCGACTGACGAGGGGCATGGCTAAGGGAGCCGCTTCAAGCCATTGATTCAGTGCTCCACACTCGTCAGCTTCAAGGTGACAAAAGGCAACGTAGCGGATCTCGGTCGGATTACACACCGAAGACACAAGCTTGTAAGTGGCATCGAACCATTTCGAGTGTCCCGTGTGAATGAGCATAGGGCGCTCATCGAGGATGAGAAACTGACTGGAGACAAACCTTTTGTTAGTAGAAACAGAGAGCTTGAATACCTTGGGAAGTATCTCATCAATTCTGGTAAACATCGCTATCCTTCAAGTTTTATTGCGTTAAACTTGCCCATAAGAAGCTTTGGGTTTCAGCCTGGACAACCGTCGTCTGTGAATCAGGACAAACCACAGTTTTCGTGGCTGTTAGGTGTTCGTTGGGAAGTTTTATGCCGTTGGTTAGTATAGTACTGGATGTAGTTGGTATTATTATACTATCTATAGTAAAAGCATCCTTCTGTCCTACAGGTATCCAGTTATTAGCCACAGCAGGCTTCATAAATACATAAACTGCGGCAGTGGTAACGGCAAGTAGGGCTGTGATTGCGGCGTCTTTTTTCATAGCGTGTTTACAGTAAGTTGCTGTTCAATATCCAGACTCGCCTAACCCCAAGGCTTTTTCCTTCAGCAGAAACACTAAACTCTGGCTTTGTCAAAACCACATGACTTCTTTCCCAGTGTTAGATTACCGAAGAAATCTTGTCAAAGCAAAACCCCTGATGGGCAGGGGCTTGTCAGGGGTTTTTTGCGCTCGCATTTACAGCAATTTTCACCTAAATGAACCACACCGTTTGTAAGGGCGAACGGTGAGACAGCCCTGTTCGCGTCAGCGTCTCCCCTTGGGAGAAGGAGGGTTTCCCAAAGCTGGGGACTGCGAACCCGGAGGGCAGGAGCGCCCCTACGACTGTGGTCTGATTACCTGAAAATTGCTGTAGTAATTATTTGGTCATATAATTAACGAATCAACAAGCGAATTTTTCTCAGTAGCCAAGCTATAGCTTTGGGACGCGAGTGTGAAGCAAACACCCAGGCAATGGCTGGTTTGACCAACGGCTGGGGCATTAGCCCAACCCAAAAGAACCAAGTACTCACAACCAGCTTTCTTTTCCAATTAAACTCT
>CAZZXJ010000858.1:0-2547 GCA_964657905.1 uncultured Stigonema sp. | reverse complement strand
GAATATTTCCCCAGTCCCCTCTCTTATTATTCCCTGCTTGAGTATAGTTTTTTTCCATCTCCTCAATCAGCCGATCGCAGTACTCTCGTTCAAATCTTTCTAGTGCGGTACGGGTCAATCCCCAACCTTGCTCGCGACTCACCTTCATCGCTTCCTTATAAGCAGTAGGATCTGGATTCGCCAGCGTTGTCACAACGGCAGCAGCATCTGCATCCATAAAACAACCAGTTCCAGAGTCAACGCCATACCCAGAAAATTCCCCTGACTCCAAGGAACTTAAATTATGTTTTGGAAGCAGAGCCATTTCCCACTTGACAACTGCTTCCTCACTCAGACGAAGCATTGCACAGGCAATTCTGTTGTCTCCACTCAGCTGGAAATCTGCAACACTGAGAATAACTGGGTAACGACCTGGTTTTAAACGCTCACTAAAGTATCCTGACTCATCCGGTTCCAAAAGGGGATCGCAGGCAACTAATTTGCCTGAAGTTAAAACTAATTCTCCAATACTGTGAACACTGAAAGTGACATCATTAACTTCGTCATCAGGCATCTTATATTTAAATGTGTAGCCATCCCGAAAAGCTTTATCAAAATCAGTAACATTCATTGCTGGTTTTACCATTTATTTTTGCTATATAGAGTTTTTTTAGCTAGCACTAGTTAATACCTACCGCTCATAAATCTCTAATGGCAAAGAATCTGGATCTTTAAAGAAAGTAAATTTATTAGCTGTAATTTCATCAATCCTGATATTTTCTACCTCTACACCCTGCGATTTTAAATCCAAAACAGTTTGTTCTATATCATCAACTTCAAAAGCCATATGCCTTAAACCACAAGCCTCTGGACTACTAACTCTTTCAGGAGGATTAGGGAAAGAAAATAGCTCGATTTGGTTACCATCCCCCACACGTAAATCTAACTTATAAGAATTTCTATTAGCCCGGAAAGTTTCTTGAATAACCGAAAAACCTAAAACCTCCACATAAAACTTTTTTGAGCGTTCATAATCAGAACAAATAATCGCTACATGATGAATTCCAGAAGTTTTCATTCTCAATAAATGGTAGAGGTCACTAACTGCTAATAGCTAATTGCCTGACTACCATTAGCTATTAGCATATTTGAGTTTGTAAGGCAAGCGAGACGCCCACTCCACAGGCTACGAATCCTGCAAAGTAGTCTTAGAAACAATTCTGGTTTTCTTGCGATCACTCTCTGAGAGTTCTTCTCCAGCCTGCAAGCGAGTGGCATTGGTTTGCAACACTGTTGCTGCACTTGTGTCTCCCATTTGCAGGGCGGTTTTGGCAGCAGTTTGCAGCATTGTTGCTGCACCAGCGCGATCGCCTTGTTGCAATTTCGCCTCTGCTAACTGCGTTTGCCGATACTTGGCTAATGCCAAAATATGGTGCTGCACCTGGGGATCAACAGACGGTTGATAAACCCCAGCCACATTCGCCTCAACTGGGATATTTTCTGAAAGTAACCCTGTGTAGTTTTGGGCGGGATCATCGTAGCGAACTTGCAAATTGGCAATAGTCTGTCTACCTTCTGGTAAATTTCCTATATAAAGATTTGCCAAAATCACTCGTTCCACATCCTTCATCAAATCTCCCAAACGCACTGCCAATCGTCCATTAGCTTCTGGTTGCACTGGCAATTCAATTGTGTCGGGGGCGACTTGAGCGATAGGTTTTAATTCTGCTAGCCGCACATTTGGGACTAGGGATAACAGCAAAAAAGCATTAGTCAGTCCTACCGTTTGAATGCGGGTGAAAAGGCGGCTAAACTCTTCTACCGCTTGATCTGGTTGTTGAATGTAAGACAGTGTACCACCACCACCATCGGCGATTTTTTCTAGGATATCTTGGTTCCAATTGTCACCAAATCCCAAAGTGTTCAAAGTCAAATTATAGCCAGCAGCCAATTGGGCAAATTTCAAACAGCGATTGTTGTCTCCGTGTTCATTTTCACCATCTGTTAATAAAAAGGCTTGAGAAACAGTTTCTTTTTTGCCCTTCGCTAGTTCTTCAATACCTAAACGCAACCCTTCATCAATAGCAGTGCCACCATCAGCAGACAGGCGGTTAATTTGCTGTTTTATCCGCTCTGGGTTTTCAATAGTTTGATTAGGTACTAAGACTTTAGCGCGGTGGTCGAAAACTACAATACTCAGGCGATCCCCAGGACTGAGTCTGTCAACAATCAGGTTTGCCGCTTTTTTGACAGTTTCTAGTGGTCGCCCACTCATCGAACCACTATGATCGAGAATCAGGCATAAATTCAGCGGGACGTTGCGGTCCATATATTCTGCGATCGCAGAAATAGAAATTGCCAACTGACGTTGACTGTTAGGTTGATTGGCGTCCAAGTTGTCATCATTTAGACTCGGCTGCAAGCTAACCTTCATAACCCAAGTTTCCTATCTAGAATAGACATATTTATAAATAACTTCAAAACGTCAGTGAAGCACTACGCAAAAGTTATTCAACCAACATACCTTAATAATAAGGAATGGGCATGGGGCATGGGGCATAGGACATG
>CAZZXJ010000857.1:0-2563 GCA_964657905.1 uncultured Stigonema sp. | reverse complement strand
TATGAGGTTTTATTTCCAGGATACTCCCTAGTAAGTAAATGAACAAAAATATTTATAGTCATTGCGAGCGAAGCGAAGCAATCTCAACTCTTCTTCAATTGCCGTTGCCTCTTCTGGAAATAGCCTCCACTCATCTCGCTTCGAGTCTAGAATTCTACGAGCAAAAACAGAAAACTTACCCTGACCTTCCTTTGCACGACTTTCTACTTCCTTGCGGTACTTCAACTTATGATCGTTTTTAGGCGACTTTGCCAGCAGAATCTTATGACCTTCCTCAACAGGATAGAACTTGGGCGTCATTGCGGGGGCTGCTTCTGTCACTTTGCTGCTAGCATATTCATGTAGCTCATCAATGGAAATCTAACCATCCCCGTCTTTATCGGCTGCACCTTTTTCAATGCCTTCTACCAAATAAAGGGTATATACTGAGAGTTCAGAACCTTCTTGCTCAAAAGAAGATTGGGTGGATGTGGAAGAAGTCAGTATTGCCCGTCCCTTACCACCTAGCTGTTCTTGTACATTCACTATAGCGTCATCCTTGACGGTCATGCCTTGAGCGATCGCCCCACTAAAGCAACAGTCCAGAATTAAGACTTGTCTCTGGGATTTGCTCTTGTTTATGCTTTCATGTAGAAAACCAGCAGCTACTGCTTGATGGCGTCACCAGTCCCCCATTCTGCTTGCGAGTGGTACGGGTGGACAATTACAGCCTACCGCTTTCATCTTTAATCCCATGACCAGAGAAGTAAAACAGCATGTAAGCGATCAATACTAAGATTGCTGCTGATGGCTGAAGGCTTACATCTGTTTCAAAATGGTATCAACAGACTCTTCACAATATCTTAACACTTTCGTAACAAGATTGTCACAAAGAATTTCTAAATTAGAAATATATTAACTTGAAATTTCTACAGAAAGCAAATGTATAAGATACCGCGTGATGGCGATAACGAGTCAGGACAATACAATAAATACCCCTTGAACGCTTCTGCCCCTAAATCCCATGCTGCACCTTGGCAAAAAGCAGCTTTGAATCTATCGCTAGTGTTGCTGGGATCTGGTATGACATTTGCAGGGGGATATCTGGGTTCCCACTACCAGCAGGTTTCTAAGAGTGCATCTAACCTGGCAGTCGGTCAAGTAGATGCCGCTCCCCCAATAACAGCCGCTACTGATCCTAACTTTGTCACAGGGATCGTGAAACAGGTTGGACCTGCTGTGGTGCGGATTGATTCTTCCCGAACAGTCAAAAGCCGGGTACCGGATGAATTGAACAATGACCCGTTTTTCCGCCAATTCTTTGGGTCTGCACTGCCAACACCAAACCAAAAGCAGGTGGAACGGGGTACTGGTTCTGGCTTCATTATCAGTGCTGATGGTCGCATTCTCACCAACGCCCATGTGGTTGATGGTGCGGATACAGTGACAGTAAAACTGAAGGATGGGCGCAGCTATGTAGGTAAAGTGCTGGGTAAAGATGACTTGACAGATGTCGCTGTTGTGAAGATTCAGGCGAACAGTTTGCCAACAGTGGCATTGGGTAACTCAGATAAGCTAGAGCCGGGACAATGGGCGATCGCCATCGGCAACCCCCTTGGTTTAGATAATACCGTTACCACTGGCATCGTTAGTGCTACCGGGCGTACTAGTAATCAGATTGGTGCTCCTGATCGACGAGTAGAGTATATTCAAACAGACGCGGCGATTAATCCTGGTAACTCCGGCGGACCCCTGCTGAATGCTCGAGGTCAAGTGATAGGGATGAATACAGCTATCATTCAGGGGGCGCAAGGATTGGGCTTTGCCATTCCCATCAACACCGCGCAACGCATTTCCAGTCAACTGATCGCTACAGGCACAGTACAACATCCTTATTTGGGAATTCAGATGGTGGGGTTGACGCCTGAGATCAAACAAAGCCTCAACTCAGACCCTAACAGCGGTGTAAGTGTCAATGAAGACCACGGCGTCCTAGTTCTTAAAGTCATGCCCAATTCACCAGCAGCTAAAGCGGGGATACGTGCTGGTGATGTCATTGAAAAGCTCAACGGTCAATCAGTTGCAGACGCCAGATCTGTACAAAACGCAGTAGAAAATAGCCAACTTGGTGGAGATTTGCGGATCGACTTGCATCGCAATGGACAAAACCTCAACTTAGCCGTACGACCTGGTGCTTTTCCAGCAGCTCAAATAGTGCAATAAGTCTGTTGCTATTTATATAGAATTTATTTATGGGATGGGCATATTGTCCGTCCCTATTTTGTTTATGCTAGGAAAAAAATTACAGCTATTTTCAGGTCAATAAACCACATTGTAGGGGCACGGCACTTAATGCTGGCGAAATCCACATGGAGATGTCCCCGCCCCCATCGTCCTGGAAACAAGTAACCGTCAGCGGAAGCTTTTGGTGTGTATGCGAACAAGTGTCGTCGCAAGTCGTCCAGCACGGGAATAGTACGGGTAGGCAATGAAAGTAATCGCTCATGCCTCGGACGTACCTTGCTCACGAAAAAGGTATTGAAGGATGCGCTGGTTTTCGGTTTGGATTCCCCTCATAAGAGCG
>CAZZXJ010000856.1:0-2571 GCA_964657905.1 uncultured Stigonema sp. | reverse complement strand
TAGCCATTAGCCATTAGCCACTAACCACTAATCACTAACCAAATATTTAGGAGTATTGGGTAATGATGGGTAACTCGTTGTTGAGTACCCAATTGCCTATATCTCGCAATTTGTAATCTACGGGGTCGTGAAGCGTGAAAGTGCGTAGATCTCGCCAGTAACGGTCAAAGCCGTATTTGCTAGCAGTGGAACGGGTTCCCATCACCTCAAAAATGCGGTTGGTGATATTTAATCCCACTTTCGTAGCAAAGGCTTTGGCTGCGAAGATAGCGATCGCCGCTTCTCCCCGTTCTTGGACAGTCAGGTTGATATCCTTCTCCCAAGCTTTTTGCACTTTCGCAGCGGCGCCGTCAGCTAAAGCAATCGCTGCTTGGAGTTCAGTCCACAATTCACCGTAATGTAGCAGGATATAAGGATCAGCCGTGGCACTATCTACCCCTGAAGTTATCCAGGGTTTAGTCAGGGTTGTGGTGTAATTTTTTGCAGCTACAAATGCCCCTGACGCAATCCCCAGGTAGACATAGGTTTTTGTTAGCTGTGCGATGATTCCCAGAAATGTAGCAAAAGCACCATCAGGAGGATGAGGAGGTCCCAAAATTTCATCTTTTTTCACCAGAACATTGTGAAACGTGAACGTATTGCTATCCGTTCGCCGTTGCCCAACATTCTCCCAATCGTGATTAGAAGTTACACCTTCTCGATCTTTGGGAATCACGAACAACAACGGCACTTCAACGCCATCTTGCACAGCAGAGAATACCCGCAAATCAGCAATACCAACGCCTGTGCCAAAACTCTTAACACCATTCACACGGAAATCTTGACCGTCTGGGCTAATTTGGAGCCGCGTATCCCGCGTATTGATGGCATTAGCCCAAAATAAGTTATTCCGAGATGTTTCCCAATAGTATCTATCCTTTTGCTCTGGTGTTCCCGACACATGACCCAAAGCAGTTAAATTTAGATGATTGCCATACAATTGCCCAATCGAACCATCAGCTTGAGAAAGTTCTTGGACAACTTTCAAGGCTTCTACCCAAGTTGCTCCAATGCCACCATATTCTTTTGGTACTACCAAAGGCAGCAGACCACTTTCCCGCAGTCGCTGAACTTCCAAATCTGGAGGTCCCGCTTTGACATCCCGTTCAACTGCAGTTTCGGCAAGTTCCTGAGCAAGAGAAGATGCGTAGACGCAAAGCGGCTTGTCGTCAGACATCGCAATCCAGTTCTGAGACTGTTTAGCTTCTAACAGTTGTACCATATTGTTAATTGTTAGTTGTTGATTGTTGATTGTTGATTGCCATTAACAATCAACAATCAACAATTAACCATTTATCGAACCCACAGCTAATGGCGTCTCCTCCATAACTTCATCAGCGCTTTCCAGCTTGCCCATCACATGCCGCAAAATGCGTTCTACTGTCTGAACGAACACAGCATTTCCCCTGACTCTAGGACGTGGTAGGGAAATCGGAACATCCATCGCTATCCGACCGTTTTCAACCAGTACAACTCGGTCTGCCAGTACCACTGCTTCTTCTACATCATGGGTAATCAGCAGGGCAGTAAATTGCTGTTCGAGCCATAAACGCTCTATTAAGTGCTGCATCTCAATGCGAGTCAGAGCATCTAAAGCGCCGAGGGGTTCATCTAGAAGCAACAAAGCTGGTTTACTTGCCAATGCTCTTGCCAAAGCTACCCGCTGGCGTTGTCCACCAGAGAGTACAGCAGGCCATTCCTGAGCGCGATCTTCGAGTCCTACAGAGCGAAGAACTTGTAAAGCGCTTTGCCGTACAAATAATTTCGAGCCAAGCAAGCCTAGCTCTACATTTGCTAACACCCGCTGCCAAGGCAACAGACGCGCATCTTGGAACATCATCCGAACCGTTGGGTTGGTTCGACGAAGGGATTGTTTGCCATCCAACAAGACATCGCCTGCACTTGGAGCGTCTAGTCCGGCAATCAGGCGTAGCATTGTACTCTTGCCACATCCACTGCGACCGACCATTGCCACGAATTCTCCTGGCTTGACCTCCAAATCTATGCCTTGCAAAACAGCTTTAGAGCCAAAGGACTTTCTCAACCCTTCTAGTTTTAAATGCATCCCACGGTGTTCAGATACCATGCAAAAAAAACCTCCAATATTTAGATCTGGCACTAGTCAGGCTGGGGTGGAACACTAAAAACTCTCGGCAGGCTGTGAAGTTTGAAACCGTTACTCTTGTCATCCCCTCAATTTTTTAAGTGTCTGTACCTAAAAGCTTTGCCGAGCAATGGTTTTAGCAGGGTTGTTACCCCCTTTTGTTCTATACTTAATTTAGTATTTATCAACTAAACTCCGGTAGCTCGGTAGGTTATTAGGATAATCTGTTTAGTAGTTTCACATAGTCTTATTGAAAAAGCAAGGGTAGTTTGTAAATAATTGCAACATTAAAATTCAGAGATAAACACTGCTACAAACACCCCTTGGAAAAGGGGAATTAAAAATTAAAAATTAAAAATGAAGAAACTCGATTTTTAGGACTTACGCACTATACAAATTGGTCATCATGTGTATTAACGGAATTCGGT
>CAZZXJ010000855.1:0-2571 GCA_964657905.1 uncultured Stigonema sp. | reverse complement strand
TGCCCGGCGCCTGTCGCCCGAAACGGCCTCGCGTCGATTCATCACAGACTGACCAGCGTTGGGATTCCTCGCCGTTTTCTTTGAGGCAGTGAAGGAATATGGCAAGGCATTGCAGGCTCATCTACTTCAGGCTCAGAAAACTTCAATCCAGATCCAGGAAACTTTGAAGAAGGGGAATTACGGCTATGAGCGTTAAAATTTTATTCTCAATACAGTTCAGTTAAGGTAATTTACCTACGGTCAACCTATGTAGATAGGACTTACCCATTGACAGAAATAGTATTGTATGCAGTGGTAACGGTTGGGCAATGAGCGCTTTCTTTCTTTTGGGTAAACCATAATTTGATCGTAGGGGCGCGGTCTCCGCGCCCTTACCATGTGGTCAATTCTAGGAGATGAAACGACCGAATTCCATCATACACATGATGCTCAATTTGTATAGTGCGTAAGTCCTAGTAGAGAAGTTGCATGTTTGGTCTAGACACGTGTAAAATCTCTACAAACAATCCTTAACTGAACCGTATTGTGCTACATGCGTGGTGGTTGGTTACGGTTGCCTTTGAAAGAGGCAAGCAATTCTCGCACTTGTTCGGCGGCAATATCACGTGACCCTAAACCGAAAGCAAGGGCAATTGCGACGGCGATCGCACCTAACAGCAATCCAAACGCCAAATTAACAATACTGCTGGCAACACCAATTTGTTGTAGTGCCATTGCTGACACCAAAGCAATAATCGCTATGCGTGCGATTTGTCCCAAAATTTGGGATTGGCGATCGCCAGAACTGGTAATGATATTAAACGCTAAATTTGCTAGGAACAATCCCACAGCAAACACGACTAATCCAGCCAAAATCCGACCAAAAATCACCACAATACCACTCATCAATGCGGTTAGCGCCGGAATATTCAGAATATCAACCGCTGCAACTGTGGCAAATAGCATAATGCCCACCAGAACCACAATCCCAACAATTTCTGATGGGGTACGGGTTGTGGGTGCATCCGGTTGGAGCACGGTGTTTTGTGCCGATGCAGGTACGGAGTAGTCCCGTGGTGGTGTTGCAGCGCGTCTACCAACTACCGTTGGAAGACCGAGAACAGAAAAAATGTTGTCGAAGCCAAGACTAGAGAGAATATTGGTCACAAGATCCCCCACAAACCTTCCCACGAAGTAAGCGACAATCAACACTAACGCCGCAGTGAAAATCGCGGGGAGGGCGTTAAGGATTTGTTGCAGCATAGCGATCGCCGGCACGGAAATCGCATCAATTCGCAAAGCATTCAGTGCGGCGATCGCCACGGGAATCAAAATCAAAACATAGACAATGGTGCCAATAATTCCCGAAAGCGATTGCCTAGAGGTGGATTGCTGCAATCCAAATTGAGCGCCGAGGCGATCAATTCCCGCCGAGGAGAGCAAGTTAGTCACAATCCTTTGCACCACAGTAGCCAGTAGCCAGCCCGCCCCAGCTATCAACACCGCCGCTAGAATGTTCGGCAGAATTGAGAAAATTTGTGTAATCAGAGTCTGGACAGGTAGTAGTGCCTGATTCAGATCTAGGGCATTGAGAATCGGCAACAGAAACAGTAAAAAAATGAACCAATAAAGGGCATTCCCAATGGTATCAGCCAGAGACAACTGGTTTGGCGCAGTTGTGGTTCCAGTCTCAGGTTGCTGATTTAACCGTTGATCCAGCCTTAAGGCATGCAGTCCCCGTGTGGTCACCAACTTGACAAGCGTTGCTACCACCCAAGCGATCGCAAACAGAATTGCCGCACCCACCAACTTGGGTATAAACCCAAGGATTTGATTGAGGAAAGCGTTGAGGGGTTGAGAGACTACCTGTAAATTGAGTGCCTGTAAAACGGCAACTAGAGTAAATAGGACGATCACCCAAAACACTAAGCTAGAGATGACGTTCTCTACTTGAGGCAAGTCTCGTCTATCTCCACTACCGATGACCCCAGCCGCAATCCGGTTATCTATGTTAGTGCGGTTGAGAATTCCCCGTACGATAGCAGCGGCGATGGCAGCAACCAGCAACCCGACTAACAAAATCGCCAGTGCTGCAAGCAAAGAGGGAATAAAATTAATCAACTGTGCAATCAGTTGTTCCACATAGTTGACGCTAGCATCGACAGCTTGCCCCGGTCGAACTTCTAGTGGGGTAGACCCTGGTGCTTGGGCTAGTATCTGCAACGGTATGATTGGCATATGACCAAAATGCAGAATTGTGGTTATTTCTTGCCAAGTTTCATTCATGTTTTTTTGGAGTTAAGCTCAAACTAATTCGTAATTCCATAGGGATTTTCCCCCGACTTTTGTCGGGGGCTTGTACAAGGAAGAAACTTTTTTCTTTTCCATGAATTCACCAGGATTGTACCTTAATTACGAATTACGAATTACGAATTATTTTGGTGACATTTAGACAAGAAAGCCTCTCAATTGAGAGGCTTTACTATGAACAAACATGCCCACGTGGCGCCCACGAAGGTGCGCGGAGTGGCATGAGTTTACAGCAGTTTTCACATAAATGAACCACACCGTTTGTAGGGGCGAACGGCCGTT
>CAZZXJ010000854.1:1348-2574 GCA_964657905.1 uncultured Stigonema sp. | reverse complement strand
CCCTCAAGAATATGAGGACTAAAGTCCTCACTACGAAACAAATGATCGCAGACCCTGCAAAGTTGCTGTGGTGGACTACTAGTACTCCATCAAGTCAACTTTGCAGGGTTTGTACTCGGCTCTTTAGCGCGCTGAAGCGCTTACTACGAACAATACCTACCCGTCAAAGTTGCCTTGGCAGACTACTAGTACTCCACCAAGGAAACTTTGAGGAGTTCATAGTGAGAGCTTCAGCCCTCAAGAATATGAGGACTAAAGTCCTCACTACGAAACAAATGATCGCAGACCCAGCAAAGTTGCTGTGGTGGACTACTAGTAACGAGAAAACACTCCCCGTGTCCTCTTCTCCTCCCCCATCTCCCCATCAATCCGTTAGCTCCAGCCCTCCCCTGTAACCTGTAATCAAACGGCTACCATCTTTAAAAATATGAATCTCTATTTGGTCGCTTGCCCACGTAATCTGGTCTTTTAGGGCTGGATTAAAGATGTGAATTCTTTGATTGCTAGAGGAAACAGGGGAATTGGGTGAGTTAATTGCCAGTGACTGGATATAGGGACCATCAATCAAGATGTCTAAGTGCTCCAGCAGGCTAAGAGCACCAGCAGGAGCATACTGGGATTGTAACTGCTCCAAGGTGAAACCGGTAAAGGACATTACGTTCAGTCCAGCCGCTTTTACCTTTTGAGCAACAGAAGCCAGACCAGGAGATTGCCAGAAGGGTTCCCCGCCAGAAAACGTGACTCCCTGATTGCGAGGATTGCTGAGAATTTTCTCGGCGAGGCTGTCAACGGATATAAGTTGATTCATCTCAAAAGACCAAGATTCAGTATTAAAGCAACCCGGACACTCTCGCAAACACCCCTGGACCCAGACCACAGCGCGACATCCAGGACCATTTACCTCGGATTCATCCACATAACCCATAATGTTGACATATCCAGGGGGAATTTCTATTGATGTAAGATCCGGGTTAGTTTTCTGTTGAGTCATTGTTTTCTCTCTTGATGTAGGGAATGAATCTTCTTGGGCTAGAGTAGGGTGTATTGGCATTGCCCACCCTACTACAACACCGCCTTAGCAAGGATTTGGTGGGCAGTACACACCCTACATTGACCAAATTCTTGGAAATCTTCCTTAATCTCAGCCTACATAGTCCCCCCAACGCCTATGCTAACGGTGGGGTTTTGCCCAGGCGCTGCTTATTGTCATTGGTCATTGGTCATTG
>CAZZXJ010000854.1:0-1338 GCA_964657905.1 uncultured Stigonema sp. | reverse complement strand
ACAAACGACAAACGACAAAGGACAACACAGATGATTGATACTGCAATAGAAGCTATTGTTGCCCGCGAAATTCTTGACTCGCGGGGTAGACCAACAGTTGAAGCAGAAGTACATCTAGTAAACGGTGCTATAGGATTGGCGCAGGTTCCGAGTGGTGCGTCTACTGGCACTTTTGAAGCACACGAAATGCGGGATAAGGATAAAACCCGTTATGGGGGTAAAGGCGTACTCAAGGCGGTGCAAAACGTTAAAGAAGTACTTGCCCCAAAGTTGTTAAAGATGGATGCCCTCAACCAGGAACTACTAGACCGCACAATGATTGCCTTGGATGGTTCTCCTAATAAATCCCATCTCGGTGCTAATGCGATTTTAGCGGTTTCCCTAGCTGCTGCCAAGGCTGGTGCTGAGTCTTTGGCAATTCCCCTGTATCGGTATTTAGGCAGTCCATTAGCGAATTTATTACCAGTGCCGTTAATGAACTTGATTAACGGTGGTGCTCATGCAGCCAACAACGTCGATTTTCAAGAGTTTATGATCGTCCCCACGGGAGCATCTTCTTTCCGAGAGGCATTACGCTGGGGAGCAGAGGTGTTTGCTACCCTCAGCCAAGTGTTAGATGAGAAGGGTTTACTCACAGGTGTGGGAGACGAAGGTGGTTTTGCCCCTAACTTAGAGTCGAATCAAGTGGCTTTGGAATTGCTGGTTGCAGCCATTGAGAAGGCTGGGTACAAGCCAGGGGAACAAGTGGCTTTGGCGTTGGATGTGGCGGCTAGTGAGTTTTACCGAGATGGGCAGTATGTTTATGATGGTAAACCTCACTCTCCATCTGAGTTTATCGACTATCTAGGGCAACTGGTTGACCAATACCCGATTGTGTCCATTGAGGATGGCTTGCATGAGGAAGATTGGCAGAATTGGCAGTTGCTCACCCAGAAGTTGGGTTCTCGTGTGCAGTTGGTAGGAGATGACTTATTTGTTACCAATGCGACTCGGTTGCAAAAAGGCATCCAGTTAAAAGCCGGTAACGCCATTTTGATCAAACTTAATCAAATCGGAACGCTAACGGAAACTTTGGAAACAATTGACTTGTCTAATCGCAACGGTTTGCGATCAGTTATTAGCCATCGTTCTGGAGAAACGGAAGACACGACTATTGCCGACCTAGCTGTGGCTACCCGTGCTGGTCAAATCAAAACTGGTTCCCTTTGTCGCAGCGAACGAGTTGCAAAATACAACCGCTTGCTGCGAATTGAGGATGAACTAGGCGATCGCGCCGTTTATGCCGGTACAGTGGGAATGGGACCGAAGTAGGGCATGGGGCATGGGGCATAGGGCATA
>CAZZXJ010000853.1:0-2581 GCA_964657905.1 uncultured Stigonema sp. | reverse complement strand
TTGGCAGCAAGCTGCTGTACTTTTACGTTGTGCTTCTGTTCTAAAGAGCGCTTCCACAAGTAGATTCGCTCCAAGATTTGACAACAATTTACAGTAATTTTTGACAAACTAATTCCAATATTGACCGCAATTTTTCTGAGAATATTGCAAGCACCATTAGCATCAGACGAGATGTGAAAACCAATACTTGTAACGTAGAGTCCTCTTTTATTTCTGTTTCCGCTTGCCTTCCAACTTTCAGGTTTTTCACCGAATACGTGAAGGGCATCATTATCAAAAAATGAACTCTTGCTAGTGTAACTTTCTTCCGTTTGATGGAAATGAATTCCATGAGTTAGGCACAATTGTTTAAGGCGCTCTTTTAGTTTTCCAGTGGGAATAGTCGCAAAGTTTTGATTGTTCTTCCGCCCCATCTCCATGTTCTGGGATTGCCCTTTATTCCAGCCAAAAACAATATTTCCAATCTTTTCTCCCAAGCAGTAATCAATTATAAACTTAGCTGCTTTGTTGGTTGCATCATGCATCTGTCGATTACGTTTACCAGTTAATCTATCTAAGTGGCTATTCCAAAATCCCTCTGGTTTACCCTTTTTAGTTTTTGTTACTTCCTTGTGGTACAACTGGTTGAATGCTTTTAACTGTTTACCATCAATGATCAATCCTTTTTTACCAGTATTAGGAACACAAGTAAGCCAGTTATTCACCCCGTGGTCAATCCCCAAGGCTAACTTGTAATCTAGCATTATTGGCGTAGTCTCAGGTATTTTGTACAGAAAGATGGCGTACAAATCTCCGTTCTGAGGTGAAATTGTAACCTCAACAATATTCTTGGGGTTAATGTTAGTTGGGTATGGCGTCCAAATATAGTCAATATTCTGTATATCTTCGCCATACAGCTTTTTAATGTCCCACCCCAAGGGAAATCCTAGAATAGGATAGCCATCTTCGTCATACTTTTTTTGAAGTGCTTGTGCTGGATAAGTTAGTTCATGAAACCCACCTTTGTTTCTGTAGTGGGGTAATTTTGGCTTAACTGGATTTTCTGAGCTTACACGTGCTGTTTTGTATATGCAATAATGACCGTTATCCCACATATGAAATGGAACGTCGCCGCACCGCGTCCTGATCGGGGATGCGCCGGGCGTGGACGCCCATGCGCAGGACGATCTGGCGATGGTCTGCCATCGTCAGGTGCAGGTTTATCATCTGGCGAACGACTGCCGCCATTTTTCGGAAAAAGGCAGGAAGCTCGGCTGGAAATCGGTCGCCGTTCCCGCTCCCCCCGCCTGCGCGCCCGCCCTGCGCCGCAGCTTCAAGGACAGGGCGATGGCGCAGATCGCGGACGTGGCGGTCGCGTTCTGGGACAATCGCAGCCTCGGGACGGTCTGCAATGTCCATGCGATGCTGCGACAGGGCAAGCGCGTGAAGCTCTATCGCCACAACAGCGCCGTGATGTCCTATTTCGTCATGCTCAGAAACCTTGATGACTGGCGCAAATTGCTGGCCGATCTCACCTATGGCGAGCGCGAAGCCTGCGAGCGCAGGATCGCGCAAATGGACAGGCTGCTTTCGCAGGCGGGCGGCGCTCGATCCTCATCCAACACCCTCAAAATCTTAAGATGAGCTAAAAAATTTATTAGATAGGTTGTTAAATGAGGGAGAACTCATAATTGAAT
This sequence comes from uncultured Stigonema sp., assembly GCA_964657905.1. GTDB lineage: Bacteria > Cyanobacteriota > Cyanobacteriia > Cyanobacteriales > Nostocaceae > Stigonema. Next base: position 905 of record CAZZXJ010000853.1, on the reverse strand, counting down.
GGGGAAGAAGAATTAAAAACAAAGGTAATGCTGCTATTGCAAACTAAATGTGTTACAGGTTATCTCCCGTATTTGATGCTTTTGTAGAAGCCAGCCCCGCACCTGGGAAGCACGAACCGACGATTTCCTTAAGTCCGTTGCAGCAACAAACGGATAATCACCGGGTCAGATACTTTGGGGCAATGGTCGAGATCCTGGCTTGACCGCAAAGTGTTAGGTATGGGGCGTGTCGGGGGTGAGGATTAATCTAAATTACTAGCTTCTTGAATCATTTCTTTTAGTTCTGTAAAACTAAGACTACCGTCTTTGTCGCGATCGTATTGCATTAAGAAGTCCCTAGCACTCTGGAATTTTGTTGTAGCCGATAGAAATCCAAAAAAAGGAGTATTATTAACAAGCTCTGTGTAAGTGATAGTACCATCGTGATCTGAATCTATTTGACTAAATATTCTTTTTAACTCTTCGTTCTCCGTGTCATTCATAAAATGCCCCTTGATTAATTTTTCATTTTTAATATCTCATGGGAAAAGGTTAAAGGGCAAGGGTTAAAGGAAGAGGGAAGCACCTTTCCTCCTTAACCGAACCGTATTGGGTGGTGTTGGATCAGCCCGTCGTCGCTAGGTGTTCGGAGTGGTTAATTTAACCTGAGTTCGACGTAAAAAATAAGTCTGAAAAGTAGATACGGTAAACCTTGTGGCTTGATAAAGGTTTTCAAAGTAATGCAAATAATTATCAATAAGTTCTCCGGGGTGTGAATAAGGTGCACAAGATGCCTCTTCGGTCAGGCGGCAACCTGGACGCCCAGAGAAGCTGCCGCTTGCCTTATTCTCAAATATCCGCTCGCATCTCGGAATTGCCCTGCCCATTCTTGAGGATGGCAATGGCAGCAGGATCATGATCGAGTA
>CAZZXJ010000852.1:0-2582 GCA_964657905.1 uncultured Stigonema sp. | reverse complement strand
GTTGTTAGTTGTTAGTTGTTAATTGGATTTTCCTGAGCGCCAATAAATAATCAAGAACAAAATCACAACTCCGTGGTACTTTTTTACAATCAACAATCAACATTTTTAGGAAATTATAAAATCTAAATGGTCTCCAGGTTTGGAGCGTAATTCCTCAAGAGTTCCTTGAAGTTTCAACCTGCCCTGATCTAGTAATACGACCCAATCAGCCCGATTAATTACTTTGGGACGGTGGGTAATCAAAATCGTGGTTTTACCGCGACGATGATGAAATAGTTGATCTAACACAAGGTTCTCACTTACTGGATCGAGTCCGGCTGTAGATTCATCCAAAATTAGGATGGCGGGATCTGAAGCAATAGCACGAGCTATTGCTAGTCGTTGACGTTGTCCACCGGAAATATTTGCGCCAAATTCACCTAAAATAGTTTGATATTTTTCAGGCAGTTTACTGATAAAATCATCCGCTTCAGAAATTTTACAAGCTCGCACAATCTCCTCAAAAGAAAGATGGGGCGAGCCTAAGCGAAAGTTTTCTACAATGGAACGACTCCAAAAGTGAGCGTCTTGGGGAACTAAAACCACCTGTTGACGTAGACAATCAAGAGCGAGGTCGTCTAGGTTATAAAGCCCAATCCGAATATTGCCAGATTGCAGTGGATATAACCCGGCAATGATTTTAGCTAAGGTGCTTTTACCACAACCTGATTTACCGATCAGGGCAACAACTTTCCCTCCAGGAATTGTCAAGGTAAAGTCTTCGAGTAGGTCAAGCCGACCTGAGTAGTGAAAGTTAACTTGGTGACAAACAACGTCAGCATCACCGGGAATTTCGGCAAACGGCTTTTTCCCGTCTCCTTCATTTTCTGGGGTAGAATCTATAACTTCTGTCAGGCGTTCTGTAGCTGTTTTCGTACGCGTAAATTGATCGACAAAACTGATCACAGTACCAATTAAGCCCAGAAAATTACCATTCATGGAGTTAAATGCCAGCAATTGCCCGATGCTCAGGTTTTCTGCTGGGTTAATCACCAAATTACCGCCAAACCAGAGCAAAACAATGCTGCCAACACCAGACACAAAACTAGAGAAGGTATTGTTGATAATGCTAATCTGAATTGTCCGGAGTGTGACGTTGGCAAGACGACCAAATCTGCTTTGGAATTCCTCCCAGAATTGGGGTGCAGCTGTAGTACTTTTGAGGGTGAGTGCGCCTTTAAACGTTTCTACTAAAACGCCTTGTGTTTCTGCTTCTACAATCAAAAGTTCGCGAGTTTTTCGCTGTAAAGAAGGCAGAAACACAATCGTAGATAGAGTCATGAACACAGAGACGAACATGGCTACTACGGTAAGTTTCCAGCTATAGAAGACCATTATGCCCAAAGAAATTATCGCAATAAAGAATCTACTGGGCAGACTGACTACGATTTGAGAAACTAACTGATTAATCTGGTCAATGTCTCGCAAGCGGCTAATGATTTCTCCACTGCGCCTCGCTTCGTAGTAAGAAAGAGGCAATCTCAAAATTTGCCGCCCAAACTCTAGGACTAGCCCTAATTGCAGACGTTGTGCAAAGTGAGCGATTAAGTTAGACTGCACCCAGCCCAGGCTGCTGGAAACTAAATTCATCACTATGACAGCGATCGCCATGGTACTGAGCAGTTTTGTATCACCGCGCACTAGCACATCATCTGTCAGAAGTTGCAACAGAAAAGGGGAAGCTAAAGATAGTAATCCTAAGATTAAATTTAAGGGCAACGCTTGCGCTAGAATTGTGCGGAAAATCCAGACGCGCTGGAAAAAGCGCCAAAAGCCCTCAACTTTATCACTCCCTTGTGTGAAAAAGCGAATTGGATCAGGCTCCAGCAAAAGCATCAGCCAATCCCCCCAACCCTCTTCTAAATCTTGTTTAGAGAGATAACGGATTCCTACAGCCGGATCGGCGATGACGCATTTTTTGCCTTTCTTGCCGTAGAAAACAACCCAGTGATGTCCTTTCCAGTGGATAATAGCTGGTAAGGGTGCTTCGTTGATCCGGTTTAACAATTCTTTTGAAGTTTTCACCGGGCGAGCATTGAAACCGAGTGTTTCTGCTCCTCGTTTCAGCCCTAATAAAGTTGTCCCAAGCTGTCCAGTGCCTACCACCTCACGGATGTGATTCAGGGTTAAATTGCGTCCATAATATTTGGCGATAGAAGCTAGACAAGCAGCACCGCAATCTTCTTCACTATGTTGTAAAACGTGAGCGTATTTCATAAAGAAATGCTTGTCTTTATTTCCGTGTCTATCAATACAAAATTACCCATCATCTAGAGGTGTCCGAGCAAGTCATGTAACTGTCTAACTGTTGCATTAAGTTATACTCTAAGAAAAGTAAAAGAATATTGCACTAAAGATTTACGACAATTTTATTGCCACACCCGGACAAACTAGTTACACAATTAAGTCATCTTAATTTCCTAAAAATACATTAAGGAGAAATTTGGAGATATCACTGCATCCGATTATACTAATTTTACAGTACATTACCCCTAGTACAACAAACGCGGAAATAAATATGACTGTAGGGGCGGGGTTACCCC
>CAZZXJ010000851.1:0-2584 GCA_964657905.1 uncultured Stigonema sp. | reverse complement strand
ACACCCCACACCCCACACCCCAACGCAGGTTTTGGTCAACAAATATAGACTTTTGACTCTAGACTCCTGACCTACTGTGGACTACTGACTAATGACTATTGGCTAACTTTTATTTACCTGAAACAGGCATATTGCTAGATTTGACTGGCGTTTCCAAAGGAGTTTCTGGCAGACTTGGCATTTGTGGTAATGTAGGTGGCGGCTGGTCAACCGGAACAGGCACATTGCTAGGTCTACCTTGTGTTTGTGCAGGAGTTTCGGGTTGATTTGGCATCTGCTGTACAGGCTGCACTAGATTACTTGTAGGGGTTTGAGTCTCGGTAGGAGTTGAGGTTTGACTAACTTGAGTTTCTGGATGCTTTTGCATCTGAGCAATTTGCTGCATTAACTGATCAGCCATTAGAGCTTGCTCCATGTTACCTTGTTCACGGTATTGGTTTCGGGCATGTTTGAGAACGACCTTGGCTTTCTTAAAGTCGCCCTGATTATACAAAGTTACTCCCAAGTTATAGTAAGCTACAGTATTATTAGGAATGTGGTGAATAGCTTCTATGTAAGTGGCAATAGCTTGAGATGATTGACCTTGGATTGCCAGAAGATTGGCTATATTATTGTAAGCTACAGCATTGTTAGGATTTAGTTGCAAGGCTCGGCGATAGGCGGCGATCGCTTCCGTATTTCTTCCTTGATCTTGTAGGGCGATCGCTAAGTTAAAGTAAGCATTAGCATTGCCGCTATCAAGATTAATTGCTTGTTGATAGGCGGCAATCGCCTGATTTTTTTGTCCTTTTTCATACAATGCTAAAGCCAAATTATACTGAGCAGATGCTATTGTTGGATCGATCACCAACGCTTGGCGGTAAGCGGTAATTGCTGCGTCTGTTTGTCCTTGTTTGTGTAACGTTAACCCCAAGTTATAATAACCCTCGCCAAAATTAGGATTAATCCTAATCGCCTCTGTATACTCTTGCACCGCTACATCCAAGCGATTTTGCTGCAACATGATATTGCCTAAGTAGTTGCGTGCCGTCCCAAGGTTAGGGTCTTGCTGCAAGGCTTGGCGAAAAGCATATTCTGCTGCTGGTAAGTCTTTGCGGTAATAGCGCATGACTCCCTGTTGGTAGAAGCTAGCTGCTTCTAGATTCTGAGACGGGACTTGTGCTAACAGCTTGCTTGTTGGTAACTCAGTAATTGCCGCCATCAACACTAAAATAACCGAAGTAGCATAGAGAACTCCCTGGCGCGGCTTTTGCTGCTTTAAACTCCGGTGAAGTGCCACCTTAAAGGTACTGTAAAACCACTGGGAAATTTGATATTTATGAGACATGAATGACAAACCTGCACTTATTGCTAGATGCTCTTAAGTCAGAGTACCCACCACGAAACTGAAAATTGAACTGTCACGGAAATCCAATCCCAACCCCTAAGGAGTGCATTGCAAAAAGATAAGATTTAAAAAAAATACAAAAAGTATCCAAAAATATGCTAAGACATTACTTAAAATCATAGAGCTATTATTGACACAAAGAAAGCTACTACCTGTGCCACTGCTATCCCGCTTAATCATGACTTCGATAGGAGCTACTTGTGAGACGCGATGCCATTTTTTATACCATTTACCAGCGCTCCCCCAGATTGCTTTTTGAGTTGGTACAGCCACCAGCAGAAGCCGGGGGCTACCGCTTTAAGTCGGTTGAGGTGAAAGAACCAACGTTTAGGATTGATGGCGTGTTTTTGCAAAAAATTGGAGGTATTTGCATCTTGTTGAATTAGCTCAGGCAGCATATTCTCAGACATTGGGGATTGCTTGGAGTATTTAATTGTCAAATAATTAGCTTTCAAGCGTATCAAACGCCCACTCAAATCGTTGCTTTAGGTCATTGCAATGACTAGACGGTAAAACTTCATCGTGCTGAAGTCTTCCAACCAAAATCCCTGGTGCAATTCCGATTTGGGTTGCAAACTCCAAAATACCTGCTTTACTCTGTTGTTGTCCTGATACTAGGAAACGCTTCAACTCAGCAGGGGGGATGAGAATATCCGCAGCGAACTTGTCGGCTTCTTGTTCCTTGTCGTCTTTCTCGACACCTTGAACGCCTTTTTCCTCAAGGAAAACATCGCGCTTGCCATGCAGCAGAATATGACCAGTTTAAATTGTTTCGATATTTTTGATAACGCCTTCATGGCATCAGCCGAACATGCAAACCTCTCTTGGGATAATGTTTTTAACTTGGCTTCAGCATTTTTGAGGGATTTTTCAATATTTTGTGATAATTTACGTAAATCTGATTTTCTTCTAATATGGCTTTGTACTACTAACCATCTTTGCTCTATTCCTGCATAACTGACTTTTTTCTCAACAGATGAATATCCATCTATTTTACTTTGAATAAACTCAGATTCTGGTAAAGTTGTGACTAATGTTTTTGCTTCTTTTATAGTTAATGGCACACGAGATAGCCACTTAATATTAGACATTAGTTTGATATTTTGTTCTGTATATATAGCACAGTCTGCTACCATTAACCCCAATACTGCTCGGTTAAGATAATTACCCTGAACGCGAAACCTTGTAGAGACGCGA
>CAZZXJ010000850.1:0-2586 GCA_964657905.1 uncultured Stigonema sp. | reverse complement strand
GGTGTTACGGACTACCCTTACCTTGCCATTAAGTTCTTCAAGAGGCACAAGACAATTTATAATTCGTAATTTGTCATTCGTAATTAGTGGTCGCAAGACAGGTGAATCTATTCACGGAAAAGAAAAACTAAGTAGTATCATTAATTTCAAAGCCATAACTTTAGTTATGGGGTGACCACAAATTACGAATTATCAATTACGAATTAGCTTGGCTTTAGTACGCGAGAATGACAGCAACTGATACTAAACAAATCTTGATTAATAACAGTTCAACCGATTGTAGTAACGATTTGTCAATGGCAGCCCAAACCAATGAAAGCCATCTATTTATAATAGAAGACGACCAAGGACGCAAAGAATTTCCTCTTGATCGCCCTGTCTATTCCATTGGTAGAGACAAAAATTGCGATATACGTTTGGTCTCGCAGTTTGTCTCGCGCCGCCATGCCACATTAGTCAGGCTTCCACGAGACGACAGTAGCCATAGATATTATTATCGAATTGTGGATGGCGATGCCAAAGGGAAGCCTAGTTCCAACGGTATAATGGTTAATGGCCGGAAGATGCTAGCCCATGACCTGAAAAATGAGGACGAAATTGTTTTCGGTCCTCAAGTACGTGCAATTTATTACCTACTACGAGATACCATGCGACTGGGGCAAACAGACTCCAGTGAGTATGACATCACACTCATAAACCCCGGCATGACTGAGGATATGGAGGATTGAAGACCTAACGATTCAGGTATGTTTCTACTATCAGCTTGCATATTTTTTAGGGGGCGGAGTGCTATAAGCTAGCCTTGCCATCAAGCAGCTAGCCGAACCATACGCCCTAGCCCGCAAGGCTTTCAATAAGATGCCAATGGCGGCAATCTTCGATCGCCTGTTTAATAAATTCAAACATTTGCCGACAGTGATTTTGAAGCTTGAGTGCCAGTTCCTCATTTTTAATGACAATACTCATTCGAGATTCTGTTTCGGTGGCTGTACTTTTATCAATCAGCACTTCCACGGTCACCAGCTTAGAGAAATAAACATTACCAGGAATCTCACGTGCCATAATGTAATCGGCTGTAGAGTACTGAACATCCAAATTACAATCTTGTAGAAGTTCTACAAGTAACGGCTGGAGATGGTCAATAGGAACAGAAACAATAAATGAACAGGTATAGCGAGCCATAGCCCCACGCCTTGCAACACTCCGTCCATCCTATAATATCGAACTATATAAAAGCCAAGTGATTATAGATTCATTAAAAATTGGTTGTTAGTTGTTGCGTATTGGGTGTTAAGTGTACAAAAAAGCACTGAATGGTAACCACTAACTAGTAAAATAGAGAACCGGCAGGAGTTGACAATGAAAGTAGCAATTACAGGAGCAACAGGATTTGTGGGTAGTCGTTTGGTAGAACGACTACACGCAGAGGGTAAAAGAATATTGGTGTTAACTCGTAACGCCGCCTCTACCGAAAAAATTTTTCCGTCTGCGGCTTTTCCAAATGTAGAAATTGTTACTTATACACCGATCACCTCTGGTTCTTGGCAAAATGCCATCGCCACTTGTGAAGGTGTAGTCAATCTTGCAGGAGAACCCATTGCTGAGGAACGCTGGACACCAGAACGCAAGCAAGAAATCCTTAATAGCCGCAAGCTAAGTACGCAAAAAATTGTGGAAGCAATAGTAAACGCCAATCCTAAGCCAAGTGTGTTAGTTAACGCTTCAGCTATTGGTTACTACGGTACGAGTGAAACCTCCAGCTTTGATGAAACCAGCCCACCAGGTAAAGATTTTCTCGCTCAAGTTTGTCAAGCTTGGGAAGCAGAAGCGCAAAAAGTAACAGATGCTGGTGTGCGATTAGTCATTCTAAGATTTGGTATTGTCCTAGGAAATGGTGGTGCTTTGGGTAAAATGATTACCCCCTTCAAACTCTTTGCTGGTGGTCCTATAGGCAAGGGACAGCAGTGGTTCTCTTGGGTTCATTTAGACGATTTAGTTAATCTAATTCTCCAAGCTTTATCCAAACCGGAAATGCAAGGGGTATATAATGCGACTGCCCCTCACCCTGTACGGATGGCAGAATTGAGCAAAACTATGGGACGAGTCATGAATCGTCCTTCCTGGTTACCTGTTCCGGGTTTTGCTCTGGAAGCTCTCTTAGGCGATGGGGCAATGGTAGTTTTAGAAGGTCAACAAGTCCTCCCCAACCGCACCTTAGATAGTGGTTTTGAGTATCAATATTCTAATTTGCAACCTGCGCTCGAACAAATTCTGAAATAAAGCTAATTGCTAATTGCTAATTGCACTATTAGCTATTAGCTATTACCAGTTTTCAGGAATTTCCGAGAAATCCAACTGATCAGACCACTTGTGATCGCACCAACCATGAGAATGCCAAGAGCCGGGGTAAACAGAGGTTGCCAGAGTTTATACCACAAATCTAAACCCAGTGGTACTCCAGCTATATGACCGATAACTGCGATCGCCAACCACCCAAAGCTAAGCAAAACCAGGAATACATCCGCTACTAAAACAAAGTTGAGCCAGTTCAAAAATTTATCTTTCATAATCAAAATAGGGCATGGG
>CAZZXJ010000849.1:0-2605 GCA_964657905.1 uncultured Stigonema sp. | reverse complement strand
TCGATACTGAGCAGTTGCTCTCGTTGTTGCGCGTTTGGCTCTATCGATAGCTTTCATATTTTATAGTTCATAATAGCAATGTTAAATAATTTAAAAATTGGCTCTAAAATAGGTGCAGGCTTTGCATTAGGTTTAACAATTCTTACTACTCTTGGGGTAGTTTCATACCGCGCTACAAGCAGCCTAATTGACAATTCTCGCTGGGAAACCCATACCTATGAAGTGCTTGAAAAGTTGGATAATCTAATATCTCAGCTAAAAGAAGTAGAAACGGCAGAAAGTAGTTATCTTATCACTGGAGAAAAGCGTTATTTAGACCCATATAACACTGCTGTTCCAGTTATTAACCAGAAGCTTAAAGACCTGCGTAAATTGACAGCAGATAACTTGCAACAACAGTACAGAATTGATATTATTGAGCAAAAAATTCGTCAAAAATTAGCTCTAGGAAAAGACACAATTGACTCACGTCAGAATCAAGGAATTGAAGCTGCAAGGCAATTATTGCTGACGGATAATGACAAAAATTTGATGAATGACATCCGGCGCATAATTGCAGGAATGCAAAACGAGGAGCGGACGCTATTGCAACAGCGCTCCCAGAAGACTCAAGTAGCTATCCAGCAATCAATTAATACCATAATCTATGGCGTTCCTCTAGCTTTTTTCCTCTTAACTTTAATTGGCATTTATCTAACCAGAAACATTTCTAAACCTCTCAGAGAAATTTCCGGGGTAACCGAAAAGCTGGCAACGGGAGACTTATCAGTGAGTATGTCTGTTGATAACCGCCGGGACGAAATTGGCGTGTTGGCGCAGGCGTTTAACGAGATGATTGCCAATTTGCGTGAGACAACTCTCACAAATAATGAACAAAACTGGCTAAAGTCCAACCTGGCTAAGTTTAGCCAGATGCTGCAAGGTCAAAGAAGTCTAGAAACTGTCGCTAGCATGATTCTCTCAGAACTTGCTCCATTAGTTGGAGCACAACAGGGCGTGTTCTACATTATGGAATCTGTTGATGAGCAGCCTACGCTGAAGCTTCTGGGGAGCTATGCTTACCAACAGCGGAAGCATCTGTCTAACCAATTTCGCTTAGGGGAAGGACTGGTGGGACAATGCGCTGTAGAAAAACAAAAAATCATACTGACGGATGTCCCTAGTGACTATATCCAGATCAGTTCTGGTTTGGGTGAAGCCAAGCCTCTAGATATTATCGTCTTACCTTTGCTATTTGAAAACCAGGTAATAGCAGTTATTGAGTTAGCCTCTTTTCGACGCTTTAGTGAGATTTTTCTGACGTTCCTGGATCAAGTTAGTGAAACTTTTGCCATAGTCCTAAACACCATTACATCCGATACCCGCACTCAAGAACTGCTCAACACAGTGCAAGCATCGGAAGAACTTTTGAAGCAGCAGCAGCATGAGTTGCAGCAGTCTAACGAAGAATTGCAGCAGCTCAACGCCGAACTGGAAGAAAAGGCAGAGTTGTTAGCCATACAAAACAAAGAAGTCGAACGCAAGAATCAGGAAATAGAACTGGCAAGGCGATCGCTGGAAGACAAAGCCGAGCAACTAGCGCTATCCTCAAAATATAAATCTGAGTTTCTTGCCAACATGTCCCATGAATTGCGGACACCCTTGAACAGCTTGTTGATTTTAGCAAAATTGCTAGCAGATAACGTTGAGGGCAATCTCACTGCCAAACAAGTGGAATATAGCAGCACGGTTTATTCGTCAGGTCATGACCTATTGGTGTTAATCAATGACATTTTGGACTTGGCAAAAATCGAATCTGGAACCATGTCAATTGACATGAATCAGGTGCAGTTTTCCGAGTTACGCTACAACCTAGATGGCACGTTTCGGCAAATTGCAGCTGACAAAGGGCTTGAATTCACAATTGAATTTGCTCCTGAATTGCCAAGGTCGATTTATACCGATGCGAAACGCTTACAACAAGTCTTGAAAAATCTGCTCTCCAATGCGTTTAAATTTACAGAGCTTGGAGTAGTCCGTTTGCGAGTCGAGGAGGCTCAAGAGGGGTGGAACCGCGACTCGGAAACATTGAATCGTGCTGCTAGTGTAATCGCTTTTATAGTCAGTGATACAGGCATTGGTATTACCCCTGACAAGCAAAAGATAATTTTTGAGGCATTTCAGCAGGCAGATGGCACAACTAATCGTAAGTATGGCGGTACAGGATTGGGGCTGTCAATTAGTCGTGAAATCACCCGTCTGTTGGGTGGCGAAATTAAACTCGTCAGTCGCCTCGGTCACGGGAGTACGTTTACCCTCTATTTACCGCAAACGAGCAAAGTGGCAACGGATGTAACGGATTTAACTGTGGGACTTATAGATCAACCATCTGCTACATTTACAACATCCGATGCCTCCCGTAGGGGCGCGCCCCTACACAGACGTACAGACGTTCCGGCGGAACGTCTCTCCTTAATGGACGACAGAGACAACATCCAACAGGGCGATCGCATCCTTTTAATCATGGAAGATGACATTAAGTTTGCGCGTATTCTTTTAGACATGGCGCGGCAAGAAGAATTTAAAAGCATCGTCGCCCACAACGGCAGTACAGGTTTGGCGCTGG
>CAZZXJ010000848.1:1369-2609 GCA_964657905.1 uncultured Stigonema sp. | reverse complement strand
ATGACTAATGACCAATAACCAATGATCAATGACTATTATGATTAATAAGGCTGATCTTCTTGGTAATACGCAACCCGTAACTTCTGTCGCTTATGAGCGGAGTCTTTCACGGCGGGGCAAACACAAAATTTTTATTGGCATGGCTCCTGGGGTAGGAAAAACCTACCGGATGTTGGAAGAAGGTCATGGACTCAAAAAAGAAGGCATTCATGTCGTCATTGGGCTTTTGGAAACCCACGGACGTAAGGAGACGGCGCAAAAGGCGGAAGGATTGGAGATAGTACCCCGCAAGGAAATTTCTCGAGGTGGTTTGACGCTGACAGAAATGGATACGGAAGGGATTTTAGCGCGATCGCCCCAGTTAGTCTTAATCGATGAACTGGCACATACCAATGCCCCAGGTTCAGAACGAGAAAAACGCTACCAAGATGTAGAAGTCGTGCTAGCAGCAGGCATTGATGTCTACTCTACCATGAATATTCAGCATCTGGAAAGTCTCAATGACCTAGTCGCACGCATCACTAGCGTGGTAGTGCGAGAACGTGTTCCTGACCGCATCTTAGAGGAAGCAGATGAGGTGGTGGTAATAGATATTACTCCGGAGACGTTGCAAGAACGCTTGCTAGAAGGTAAAATATACGCACCTCAAAAAATTCAACAATCGCTCGATAACTTTTTCCAACGCCGCAATCTGATTGCTTTGCGTGAGTTGGCACTCCGGGAAGTGGCAGACAACGTTGAGGAAAATGCCATCGCCTCCACTCCCCAAGGTCAATTTTGTAATGTTCACGAGCGAGTTTTGGTGTGCGTATCCACCCATCCCCACTCAGTGCAACTATTACGCCGGGGGGGGAGGATTGCTAGCTACATGAATGCCCCTCTTTATGGTATGTTTGTTGCCGATCCAGACCGCTTCCTCACCAAGGAGGAAAGTTTATACGTCGAAACTTGTGAGAAGTTATGTCAAGAATTTGATGGTACATTCATTCGTTGCGCCAGCAGTGACGTAGCCCAGGCGATCGCGGAATTAGCAGAAAAATATCGCATTACCCAAATTGTTATTGGTGCAAGTCAGCGATCGCGCTGGCAAATGTTCCTCAGAGGGTCTTTAACTCATAAGTTGCTGCGATCACTGAAAAACATCGATTTGCATATCATTTCCGCTGAGAAAAACAAGCCGCCTAGCCGTGTGGTAATGGAGGAATAAGTAAATTTTGGATTTTGAACCGCAGATGAACGC
>CAZZXJ010000848.1:0-1269 GCA_964657905.1 uncultured Stigonema sp. | reverse complement strand
CGTCCGTTTGCGTAAATCAGCGGTTTAAAATTGAATGACTCGTGTAATAGGTTTAATAAGTGGCACCTCCGTAGATGGTATGGACGCTGCCTTGGTAGACATTTCTGGTAAAGATTTGGATCTCAAAATAGAGTTGGTAGCTAGGGCAACATATCCCTACCCACATGACCTGAGGGAACGCATATTAGCGGTTTGTGCTGGCGCTGCCATGTCAATGGCAGAGTTGGCAGAATTAGATGATGCGATCGCCCTTGCCTTTGCCCAAGCTGCACACAATATTCAAATTGGTCACGACTCGGCTACTTTGATTGGCTCCCATGGTCAAACAGTTTACCATAGACCACCTCAGGGAGTAGGGGAAGAAAAATTAATTACCTCATCTTCCTCATCCCCACTCCCGTACGGGCGGGGGAACCCCGCCCCTACAAACTCCCTAGGTTACACACTCCAACTTGGTCGTGGTGCTGTAATTGCCCATCTAACAGGTCTAACAACTGTAAGTAACTTCCGTGTGGCGGATATGGCTGCTGGTGGTCAAGGTGCTCCCCTCGTGCCTCGCGTAGATGCTGCTTTACTCAGTCATCCCCAAGAAGCTCGTTGTATTCAAAATATCGGTGGTATTGGTAATGTTACTTATATGCCACCTCGTTGTCAAAACTGGTTGGCAGAAATTCGCGCTTGGGATACGGGACCCGGAAATAGCCTGTTGGATCTGGCGGTACAGCATTTAACTGCTGGTGCTAAAACTTACGATGAAGACGGCTGTTGGGCAGCGAGTGGTACTCCGTGCCATCCTTTGGTAGAACAATGGCTGAGCCAAGACTACTTTCATCTGCCACCACCCAAGTCTACAGGTCGAGAGTTATTCGGCGTTACTTACCTTCAGCAGTGCTTAAAAGACGCCGAAGGTTACCAACTTAGTCCATCTGACATGCTAGCAACTCTTACAGAACTAACGGCGGCTTCGATAGTTCACAGTTACCGCACCTTTGTGCCGCAAATGCCACAGCAAGTACTATTGTGTGGCGGTGGTAGTCGCAATCTTTATCTAAAACGTCGTTTACAGATGCTTTTAGCTTCAGTACCGGTCTTAACTACAGATGAAGTAGGTTTAAATGCCGATTTTAAAGAAGCGATCGCCTTTGCAGTGTTAGCCTACTGGCGACAGTTAGGTATTCCTGGCAACCTACCAATCGCTACTGGGGCGCATCAAGAAATGCTTCTCGGAGAGGTTCACTCACCATAGGGCATAGGGCATAGGGCCTGGGG
>CAZZXJ010000847.1:0-2610 GCA_964657905.1 uncultured Stigonema sp. | reverse complement strand
GACTTCTGTCTCCCTGTACTAGATGTCACCTACAGCTTCGCTGACATCAGTTGGAGACTCGTATTCCTGATCTGGCAATTGTTCTAATACCGAAATAGCATTCTCGTCAGCGCCTTGCTGTTTGGCGTGTTCAATCAATTCTTCCTTGCTTGCAGGGTAATCAACACCCTTCAAGTGTTGATGTTAGCCATTTTCATTTACTTAATTAAAAGCATTCCCATCTTGACAAGTGGATGTATTTGTTACCTCTATCAAAAAGATTAGTCAGTATTAATTTCTGCGCCTAAAAAGGTCATCCATTTGGTTGATGAGCCAACTTTTCGCCTTTGTTACCCTGAAGATGGCACTGGGGAGGACGTTTAAGGGAAGTTCCTACGGTGGTCAGCCCACATCAGGACTTCTATGAAGCTGTCATCAGGTGTCTGTGTAGAAGCACTCATGATTGTAACTCTTACACTCGATAGATACAGGAGGGAACAAATATGGCAGTAGTGCGTTTTGACCCTTTTCGCGATATTGATCCATTCCGGGAAATTTCGCAGTTGCAACGGGAGATGAATCGCGTGTTTGACCAGATGATGCCTTCTGCTGGCGATCGCGGCTCACAAACGAGTGGGTATTCTTTTATGCCCTCAGCAGAAATTCATGAAACTCCCGAACAAATTAAGCTTAAAATCGAAGTTCCTGGCATCGAAGCCAAGGACTTAGATGTGAAAGTTACCGCCGAAGCGGTTGCTATCACTGGTGAACGTAAATCTGAGACTCAGCACGACGATAAAGGCGTGAAACGTTCTGAATTCCGCTACGGCAGATTTCAACGGATCATTCCTTTACCGACTCGGATTCAAAACGACAAAGTACAAGCTGAATTTCAGAACGGTGTACTGTGCCTAACGTTACCTAAAGCCGAGGAAGAAAAGAACAAGGTTGTCACAGTTAGCTTGGGCGGTCAAAGTAATCAGGCTTTAAGCGGACAAAACGGACAACCTCATCAGTCTGAAGCACAAACTACACCTCAAGCAAGCTAACTTTCATTTTTGAGCCACTCCCCGCAATAGAATTGCGGGGATTCAGGCACTGGAGTTGGGTTTATCTACCGTAGAATATATCCAAACAAATCTTATGCGACTATCTTATAGCAATCCTATTTGAGTTGTGAAAATCCTCAGCTTCAAAAAAGCGGTTTCTCTGCGTTCACGAATCATTTAGGATTGCTATATAAGTTACATAACTACTTCAAGAATTATGCCAGCTGCCAGCGACTTCAAAGATTATTACAAAATACTAGGGGTTAGCAAAACAGCAACACCGGAAGAAATTAAGCAAGCCTACCGTAAGCTCGCACGTAAGTATCACCCCGACCTCAATCCGGGAGATAAAGAAGCGGAGGCACGCTTTAAAGAAATTAATGAGGCTAATGAGGTTCTTTCTGATACAGAAAAACGTCAAAAGTACGATGATTTTGGTCAGTACTGGCAGCAGGCTGGTGCAGGCGGCGTACCGCGCGACAGAGGTGCCAGGGTTGATGTAGGTGGATTTGATTTCGACCAGTACGGTGGTTTTGATGATTTCATCAATGACCTACTTGGTCGTGTTGGGGGCGCGGGTGGAACCGGGCGCAGAACTTATCGGACTTACACAGGTGGCGATCGCGACAGCAATTTTTACGAAGATTTTGCCAATCAAGCTCCTGCACCCGACACCGAAGCAGCAATTACACTAAATTTTTCGGAAGCATTCCACGGAGTACAGAAGCGCCTGCAACTCGACGATGAAACTATTAATGTTCGCATTCCACCAGGAGCTAAACCTGGAAGCCGCATCCGGATCAAAGGTAAAGGTCACAAGAGTCCATTTTCGCAGCAACGAGGAGATTTGTACCTCACCATCGAATTACTGCCCCATTCCTTTTTCCAATTTGACGGCGATAATATTGTTTGTGACATCCCGATTAGACCTGATGAAGCAGTTTTGGGAGCGCAAATTAAAGCACCAACACCCGATGGTAGCGTTACAATGACAATCCCGGCAGGTGTGCGTTCTGGACAATCCTTAAGACTACGCGGTCAAGGATGGATACTGCCAAAAGGTGGACGCAGTGATTTGATTGTCAAGTTGCAGATTGTATCTCCCAAGGAACTCAGTCCTGTTGAACGGGAGTACTATGAAAAAATCCGTGAAAATAGCACTTTTGATCCGCGTACAGGTTTAAATGAGGTCAAGTTATGAATCAGAATAGTCTGTCACGCTTCGTGGTTTCAGAAGAAGGCGATCGCCTCTATACGTTTGAATATGCGGCTTCAGTCACACAAACATCGATTACTGTGGTAGAACGCTTTGCCGCCTTGGGATTAATTTCACCGATGGAATCGATGTTGCAAGGGCGTGATATTGCTCGTATCAATCAGATTTTGCGCTTGCGGCGAGATTTAGGACTAAATTTAGTCGGAGCCGCAATGGTTCTAGACATGGCTCAGGAAATTGCACAATTGCGGGCGCAGTTACAGGCGTACCAGTCAAGATAAGTTTATCAAAACCTGTACTGAGGGACTTCCAAAGAATAAATTATCCAACTATTTCTTGTGGGATGGGCATAAGCGCCCGTCCTAT
>CAZZXJ010000846.1:0-2611 GCA_964657905.1 uncultured Stigonema sp. | reverse complement strand
CCCCTGCTTTTAAGTATGGGGTTAAGAACACCCCACACCCCACACCCTGTTCATTCCCTATTCTGGCTCCAGGCTCCTTTTTTAGTTGGGTGTACTTCATTCATATGAGAACTGCTATAGTGATCGCTTTTAGCCCACAAAACGAAGGCGAACATGATATTAATTCCTCAAGCCATCTCACGAGCAGAGAAACACGGCAAATCCTACTGGGAAAAGATCTCCCGAAACTACAGGATAGCCGTGAATCAAAACTGGTTTTGTCCCATCTGCGGGGAGTGTCAAATATGCTCTCTTACCCAACCGAGTCAGGAAGGCGCCTTCCTGACTTAGGCATCCACTTATGACAGTTGCAAAACTGACTTTTTATTGGCTCGACGAGTCAGAACTGAAGTAGCACCCACCAAACCAATCACAAAAACTCCTAATACAGAAGAAGACTCAGGAACTCGTTTAACTACATCACCGGTGATACTCTTGTAGCTAGTGGCGATTGTGTGATTATCTGATTCAAAACCAGTTCCGCCAATATTGCTGAATTGAACCTGATCAAAAGTTCCGCCAACATCGTAGAAGTTTATGAACGCAAAGGGTTCTGCAGAATCCTGATTTTTGAATGTCGAATTAGGATTACTGTAGTAGCTGGCTTTATTTGCTACCTGTGCGATATAAGTAACTACATCAGCAGTAGTCATAGTTTGTACAACCTTGCCTTGTGAAAGAAATGTCAGTACGTTAGTACTGTCGCCGGCAGACCACCAAAGTCCAAAGTAACTTTGTGGGGTTGTCAAATTTAGGGTAGAAACCGTTTGACCATTCCCCGATCTATTGGTGTCTACATCAAAATATTGGTTTGCTCCACCAGCACCACCATATTGGTCTGCATTCTCGATTAGAGTATTCTGATAGCTACCAATACTTGTCGTTCCATCATTCCATTGAAAGCCTTTTGCACTGTAACCTTGTGTTTGTCCATCAAAAGTTTCTACATGAGCATTAACAAGATTGGATGATTGTGCATTTTGTACGCCTGGGTTTTCTATTGATACCGCAAAAGACGCAGCCATTACAGGACGGGTAACAGTAGCTAAGGACAAAACGACACCAGAAGCGATCATGGACTTACTTAAAAGACTTTTCATTTGACAATCCTTCTTGTTTTGAAAAATTTTCTCGTTCAACCCTGATTGTGCGATATGCTTCTTGATTCCAACATCAGAAGGATTACTACTTTTTCAATTTGATTCTGCTCAGATAAAAATGTAATTTATTAGACTTATTTTAGAAGGAAATTACTGAGATTATGTTCTGTGTTCTCTATCGCTTTATGTATAAAGCGCAAAGTTATCAATGCTAAGTTGTAAACAAACTTTTTTGAGAAAAGGTGCTATTTTGTGATTTACAGGCAGTTTATATTTTTCAGGTTCTAGATAAAGAAGGCATGAAGCATCATATGAAAAGGGTGTAGGGGGTAGGGGGTAGGGTGTAGGGAACCCCATACATAAATGCAGGGGTTTCAAGCAAGGACGTTGCAACTAGGAGCGCTACGCGTCTCGAAATACATTTTTCTTTGATTTCATACATAAATGTAGGGGCGCCTTCCCCCTAACAGGGTGTGGTTGTTTTATCTTCCTCCACCGAGCACACCCTACACGCCACACCCCGTTCTCGGTCACCCAGAGGATAATTTGTCCGGGTCTGGAAGCATAAACGGGGTCTAGCTGGGATACAGCCAAAACCCAGTAAACTCAATAGTGTCGCGCCTCAGACGCCATCAGACCGCGATAAAATTTCGCGTAGGGGCGGGGTAACCCCGCCCTTACAATGTATTCTACTTAGCTAAAAGTGACTTTTTCGTTTTCGCCCGGGTTAGCTTTTTCGCCTGTGGTAATTGCCTTGACTAAACCAATAGTATGTGCGACAAAGCTTGATGGCGCATCCCAATATTCAGCCTTTTCCACCTCAACTTTGAGCAAAGCAATATCTGGTTCATCTATTCCTTGAGGAAACCAGGCTTTGAGTTCTGGTTTCCACAACTCCTGGATTTTGTTGCGATCGCGCACCAGAGTAGCCCGACCTGAGATTGAAACATATCGCTGCACTTTAGGCTCAGAGAAACTGACGTTGACGTGCTGATGCTGCTCAACTTCAGTTACTTTATGAGAACTGGCGTAGGTGAAGAACCAAAGGTCACCATCAAATTCTACTTCAGAGTTAGTTGACATGGGGCGGCTGTGCAAACTTCCATCCTGATCTATTGTGGTGAGCATGCCAATGTCAATATCTTTGATCAGTTCGCGCAGCTTCTTAATTTTTTCATTTTGGTCTGGAGAATCGGTCATATTCTTTACTCTTGTCTTTATTTCCTAGGGTCGAGTGCGATCGCTTTACTACAAGTCATTGTGACATTTCATGAAGCTTTTTTATAGTGTTAGCGCCTGTATGGCTTGACTGCTAGCGCCTTGAGATGGAGTTTTATGCAAGGTAATTGCGTGCTTCCGAGTTATCATCTCTCTGTAGTAGTAATAACGGGGAAACTACCTTGGTTTTATCCTGGCAACATTTAAACTCATCCCACTCCTTTTAGGGGTGGGATTTCGTGGGCATGGGGCAT
>CAZZXJ010000845.1:0-2612 GCA_964657905.1 uncultured Stigonema sp. | reverse complement strand
GATAGAGAGCGTGTCTTCATCAATTCGCACATACAAAATATTAGGGCGACAGCAAACTTGGCAATCTTCTACGTAGGATTGGTGTCCACCGGCACTTACGTCAACAAAGGTTAAGTTCGGTTCGCCGCAATAGGCGCAGTAATACTCTGCTGTTGTTTGCATCTGAATGATTAGGGAAACCTAGACTAAAAGCGGACTTGACTCTTATTGATGTAACCGATTTCGCCGCAGGCATCCGTTTTATACCATCCATTCTTGTAGCCATATATATTGATTGTTTTCACAGATCTGATAGAGCAGATAATTTCTCCGTTAGGGCTTGTTCTAATATTTGAGGGCGGATCCACGACAGTAGCTACACCAGCACGTGAAGTTCCTGGAGGAGTTGATTGATTGAAGCGGATTTGACTTTGATGGATATAACCGGTTTCATGGCATACATCCGTTTTATACCATCCATTACTGTAGCCATATACGTTGATTGGTTTCACACTTCTGACAGAGCAGATAATTTTTCCGTTAGGGCTTGTTCTAATATTTGAGGGTGGATTGACGACAGTAGCCATATCTGCGGAGGCGAAATCAGAATAGGCTAAGGCTAGGGCTAATCCAGCAGTCATTGCGGTCATGAGTTTTGTCAACATATGGTAGTCCTATTTATTCGGTCAGTTTTTGAAAAAAGTATTTATATGTACTATAATTACCTGGTGGACAAGTCAAACCAATGGATGCGATCGCATTTCTGCACCTGCCCTCCTCGTTACAGCATGAGGTCTTGATGTTTTCATGATCATCTAGGGTTGCTAATCCTTGCTGAGGTTCCCTGATTCTTTTACAGTTACCAGCATAGCCTATGCTAGTTATGGTTTGTGATTGTTGCAAATACTGAAAATTGTCAGATGCAGAACAGTCGTAAAAATACGTAAACGTAAAAATAAACTAAACTAAGGAGATGTGGTAAAATATTGGGTGGCATCAGCTAAATGCTTGAGTAGTGTAGACTGGGGTAATGGTCCAAGTAAGTGAGTCCAAGGTAATACAATATCTGTTGACCAGTTAGCATGAACGTAGAAATCTAGGTCAGGAATTTGTCCTTTGAGTTGTTTGAAAGCACGGCGATAACTACCCAAGGAGTCGCCATAGTTGCGGGTAAGTTCTAAAAGCTGGGATAGTCTGCGATCGCCCCTTGATAACAAAGCTTGAATTATTGACCAATTGTAACTTTCCGGGCGAAAATCTATCCCCTGGGGCTTGAGTTGTTTTTGTAAAAACTGCAACCGCTTCTCGGCTTGCGGATTCACCCCAAACCACTGGAATGGCGTGTGTGCTTTGGGAACAAAGGTACTGCATCCCAGTGTTAACCGTAAACCGGGAGCAGCTTTTTTGATACTGCCCATGATCGCCACGGTTTGTTCTAAATCTTCTGGTGACTCACCGGGAATTCCTGCCATCCCGTAGAGTTTCAAACTAGTTAATCCCCCAATTTTGGCATTTACTGCTGCTTGGATGATTTCATCGTTGTGTAGCTTTTTGTTGATAATTTGCCGTAATTTTTCCGAACCGCTTTCTATGGCAATGGTAAGCGATCGCGTGTCTCGTTTCGCTAAAGTTTTCGCCAATTGCACAGTTACTGTATTCGTCCGCACTGAGGCAATACTCAGACGAACATCATCGTATTTTGGCTGACTAATATAGTTCAGCAAAGTCTCGAACTCTGGATGCTGAGTTACTGAAGCCCCCAATAATCCTATGCGATTTGTGACTGATAAACCTTTTTCTATGGCTGGAATTAACGAATCTTCAAGACTCGCTGTTCTAAAAGGTAGTGTGAGATAACTTGCTAGACAAAAGCGGCACATTTCTGGGCAACTTCTCACCACTTCCACCATATAAATATTTTCCCATGCCGCGAGTTCTGTCACCACCGTTGATGCCGAGAGGGTATTTCCCCGGTAAGTTTGCTTTTGCACCACAGCAGGGATTTGGGCGTCAATCGGCTGAATTGACTTGACAGCACCGTCTAATGCGTGATATTTAACCTCATACAAGCTGGGGACATAAACACCTGGAACTTTTGCTAGTGCTTGCAGTTGGGTAGGTCGGTCGGCGAGTCTCACTTCGTGGTAAGCTTCGATAAAATTCCCCAGCAGGTTTTCACCTTCCCCCAGCAAAATCACATCAAAGAAATCTGCGAAAGGTTCGGGGTTAGCAGTGAATACGGGACCGCCACCAAAAACTATGGGATGATTATGATCCCGGTAAGTTGCCCTGATGGGAATTTCCAAAGATTCCAGCAAGTTCAAAATATTCACATAATCCAGTTCCCACGACATAGAAAAGCCGAGTAATTCTGGCTTTCTTGGTAATTGTTCATGAGTATCGGTAAACAGGCGACTTACCTGTACATCAGAACGCATTGCCAAAGTTGCCCATACCACCTGATAGCCAAGGCTTGTGATCCCCACGCTGTATTCATTGGGAAAGGCAAAGATGGTCGGGATAGCGTCGTTGTTGGGGGTAGTGGGGGTAAATAGAAGGCGTTCAGCAGTAAATGGAGATGTCACAGGTTTTTGTTAGAGGAGTTTATTGGGGCATAGGGCATAGGGCATAGG
>CAZZXJ010000844.1:0-2615 GCA_964657905.1 uncultured Stigonema sp. | reverse complement strand
AGCGATTAGGTAATGTAGCGAAGCAATCTCCAAAACAGAAGCGATTGCTACCCTGGGGGAAGCCCCCTCCGGGGTCTACGTTCCGCTTCGCTCCACTCGCAATGACAAATATATATTTAATTTTGCACAACTACTTATATCCCAATACGCTTGCTGTTAAGGCTGATCGGTAGGAATTTTAGGTTGTGTAGAGACGCGAAATTTCGCGTCTCTACATAGGCTATCGGTAGATAAATTATCTTAACTGAACCGTATTGTCTTATATCCCTCATATTCCTCATCTTCCCCCATTCCCCACTCCCCCCCTTATGACCATTACAAAAAGTCCAAAGCCAAGATTTTTACGTTTTGCCAACAACCCCAGCCTTTCCCAGCAACTTATGCTTATAGGGTTAACCATGACCCTTCTTTTCATATTCCTGGCATTCTTTGCTCCGGCATTTCAGGCTTGGGGATGGCTACAAAACCCCACTGATTCCCTGATTAACCCCATTCACGAACCGCCCTCAGCCAAATATTGGTTTGGTACTAGTCGCCAAGGCTATGATGTATTTTCGCGCACACTGTTTGGTGCGCAAGCTGCATTGCAAGTGGTTTTGCTAGCAACGGCGCTCAGTATGCTGATTGGTGTACCTTTAGGTATGGTCAGTGGTTATTTAGGCGGTAGATTGGATAAGGTGTTGCTCTTTCTGATGGATAGCATCTATACCCTACCAGGGCTACTGCTTTCAGTGACGCTAGCATTTGTGGTCGGGCGTGGGATATTAAATGCGGCGATCGCCATCAGCATTGCTTACATTCCTCAATATTACCGCGTTGTTCGTAACCACACCGTTAGCGTTAAAACCGAAGTCTTTATCGAAGCCGCACAAGCATTGGGTGCCAACACTTGGCAAGTACTTTCGCGGTATCTGTTTTTCAACGTGATTCAAAGCGTACCCGTACTCTTTACCCTCAACGCCGCCGATGCGATTTTAGTTTTAGGTGGTTTAGGCTTTTTGGGGCTAGGACTTCCAGAAGAAGTACCAGAATGGGGACACGATTTAAAACAAGCTTTGGACGCACTCCCCACAGGTATTTGGTGGACCGCCCTTTTCCCTGGGTTAGGGATGACATTAATGGTGGTAGGGCTGTCACTCCTCGGTGAGGGGTTAAATGAATTTGTCAATCCCCGGTTACGGCGAGAAAATGGAATGAGGAAGTAGTTAGTTGTTAGTAGCAAATGACAAAGGACACCGATCAGGGGTTTGATCGTCTAAGATTTTGGTTGTTGTATTTCTAAAGTAAGAGATTTATGAAAGATAACATGTCCTTAATTGCTGCTGCTGCTGGTGGCTTTATGCTTTCCGTCGCCCTTTCGGGGATCTTACGCGGTACTCCTGTGGTATCCTGGCAAGGACAATCCGGTTTGCGTCCGACAACAGTGGCTGATTTACAGTTGACACCTCGTCAGACCGAAGACGGGGAATTTTTTCGCGCCAAGACTGGCAATAGATGAGGCAGCGGATTTTGTAACGGATGTAGCGGATGCTTTAATATGTTAGTTCGACCGTTAAGGGAACACCAAGAAATAAATTGTCCGAAATTGTAGGGGCGGGGTTACCCCGCTCTAACGAATGATACGATTGAGCTCATCCGTTGCCACATCCGTTGCATTCATAGGATTTGAAAGTGGTGAATTCTCAAGTAATCGGCATTGACTTAGGGGGAACAGCAATTAAGCTGGGGCGTTTCGCGTCAGATGGCACTTGTTTACAATCGCTAACTGTGGCAACTCCCCAACCGGCAACACCAGAGGCGGTTGTGGCGGTCATGGTGGATGCGATCGCGCAAATCGATGCACAACAGACCATTGCCATTGGTGTTGGCACTCCAGGTCCTGCGGATGCAGCAGGACGCATTGCGCAAGTCGCTATTAACCTGCAAGGATGGCACGATGTTCCTTTGGCAGACTGGTTGGAAGCAAAAACAGGCCTGCCGACAATTCTCGCTAACGACGCCAACTGTGCAGGGCTGGGAGAAGCTTGGCTGGGAGCAGGTCGCCGCTTTCAAAATCTCATTCTGCTGACTCTTGGAACTGGCGTCGGTGGCGCAATTATTTTGGATGGCAAACTGTTTGTCGGGCATCAAGGAGCAGCAGGTGAGCTAGGATTAATCACCTTAAACCCCCATGGTTCCATGTGTAATAGCGGCAATCAAGGCTCATTAGAGCAGTATGTCTCAGTGACAGCTATTCGTCGTCGCACGGGAAAGGAACCAGCAGAATTGGGCGCTCTAGCACAAGCCGGAGATCCAGATGCCTTGACATTTTGGCAAGAGTATGGTAAAGATTTGGGTATAGGTTTGACGAGTTTGATTTACGTGCTGACACCGGAAGCTGTTGTACTGGGTGGCGGTGTCAGCGCCAGCGCCGAGTTTTTCGTACCATCTGTCAAGGCAGAAATTGAGCAACGAGTGTTACCCACTTCCCGCTTGGGTTTACAAATATTGCCAGCCGAATTGGGTAACTCTGCCGGGATTGTGGGTGCAGCCAAATTGGCATTTTCAAAAATTATGAATGATGAATGCTGAATTATGAAACAGGATTTATCTAAATTCATAATTCATAATTCATA
>CAZZXJ010000843.1:0-2617 GCA_964657905.1 uncultured Stigonema sp. | reverse complement strand
ACTAAACGAATTTCGTCAAAACTGTAGCTTTCGCCAAGATATTCTTTAATTGGGGTCAGAGAGATATCGCCCAGTACTTCTAACACTTGCCTAATTTTTTGTTGCTTCTCTACGGGAATTAACTGATTTATATCTACTGACTGATTTTTCTCAATTAAATCGGAAAGGTGACGGATAATTGTAGTGGGGCGAATACTGCGTTTTTGGGCAATTTCTGCGACACTCAGACCTTGTTGATATAGCTGTAATGTGTATAATTCAGTTTCGGAAGGTAAGTTGGGAGAGGGTGTAGAATTATCCTCTTTTGTTGGTAAACCTTGTTGTTGGCGGTAAGCGCGAATTTCTGCGAGGAATTTATCTCCGTATTGGGCGAGTTTGTGACTGCCTACACCGGAAAGTTTACTAAATTCCGCTTTTGTTTGGGGTTGTGACTGCGCCATCAATTTTAGGGTAGTATCCTGAAAGATAACGTAGGGTGGAACAGATTGTTCGTCAGCGAGTTGTTTGCGGAGCGATCGCAACCTTTGCATGAGCATTTCCGCAAATGCTGCTTTCTCACTGCCGTGTTCCACGGTAATTTTTTGTGTTACGGGAACGGCAATAGAAACTGGGCGCTGTCGCCGCATGACTTCCCAACTGAGGGCGTTAAGTTTCAATACTGAATAACCATCATTAGTTTGTTCTATCAACCCTTGATGTAATAGCGATCGCCCCAGCATGCGCCATGCATCTACACTTCTATCTTTGCCAATACCATAGGTAGAAAGTTTGTCATGTTCGTTCTGGATAATTTTCTGATTTTTCGCTCCCCGCAACACATCGATAATGTAAAGCATGCCAAATCTTTCTTTAGTTCGCGCCACACAAGATAAAAACTTCATGGCTTCAGTTGTCCAGTCTTGCACTGGTTTGGGAGAACGGCAATTGTCACAGTTGTCACAATTACCTGCAAACCGTTCCCCAAAATAACCAAGCTGAATTGTGCGACGGCAATCTGTACCGTCAGCATAATCGATCATCTGCCGCAGTTGTTGCTTAGCAATCAACTGTTCTTGGGGGTCTGCTTTTTGGTTGACCAGAAATTCTATTGTCTTGATATCACCGTAGCCGAAAAAAAGTATACATTTAGAAGGTTCTCCATCCCTACCTGCTCTTCCTGATTCCTGATAGTAACTCTCTAAATTACGGGATATATCATAGTGAACGACAAACCGCACATCAGGTTTATTAATTCCCATTCCAAAAGCAATGGTTGCCACCATAACTCTGACATCGTCTCGAATAAACCGAGTTTGATTTTTTGAGCGTTCTTCATCAGTTAATCCTGCATGATAAGACAAGGCTGAAATCTTATCGTGTTCCAATTTAAAGGTGAGTTCATCAACTTTTTTGCGCGTCAAGCAATAGATAATTCCTGAACCTTCATTTTCCCGAATGATTTCTAATAGTTCAGCGTATGCATTCTTCGTCTTCGGACGAACTTCGTAATAAAGGTTTTGGCGATTGAAGCTGGCAGTATGGATACTGGGCTGCTTTAGCCCAAGTTGTTGGATGATATCACTCCGAACGCGATCGGTTGCTGTGGCGGTCAGGGCGAGGGTAGGGATATCAGGATAACGTTTCCGTAGTGACTTCAGTTGGCGATACTCTGGACGAAAGTCGTGTCCCCACTCAGAGACGCAGTGTGCTTCGTCGATCGCAAAGGCAGAAATGCCAACTTGGTGATGTATTAAATCCAGAAATGGCAGAAAGCGATCGCTTAGTAACCTTTCTGGAGCGACGTAAAGCAGTTTCACTTTACCATTGACGATGGCTTCTTCGCGCGATCGTGTTTGATGACCGTTGAGACTGCTATTGAGAAATGTTGCAGCGATACCGTTATCTCGCAGTGCTTCCACTTGGTCTTGCATCAAGGCTATCAAGGGCGACACTACTATAGTTATACCTTTTTTCAGGAGTGCTGGTAGTTGAAAGCACAGTGACTTTCCCCCTCCCGTGGGCATCACAATCAGCAAATCCCGATTTTCTAGCGCTTGTTGGATTATTTGCCGCTGTCCAAGGCGGAAGTTGTCGTAGCCAAAGTAATATTTCAGCGCTTGTTCTAAGTTGGGATACTGAGACATAGGTGGTTGTTTGACAAGGGAGGCATGCAAGCCTTGTCATACATGATAACTAATTACAGGCACGAGGGAGGATACCATTTTAATGAAACCCCGACGACTGGAAGTCGCGGCTACACAAACAAAGTTCGCCTGCGCGGACTAATGGAAACTGCTACGAGTAGAACCAACTGAAACCAAAATCCTTGAATTTGACTGTATTTTTAAAGGGAAAACTGAATTCTCAAATTATATGGAGAACAACCACAATGAGTAAATATATAATCTTCAAAGCAGAGGACGCATCTACAGAACAATGGAAACAAATGCTACTTGCCCACACAGGGGCACTTACAGATATTCTCGCCGAACACTTTGACTTATCGAAGCGCCCCCTACCTACACCCGGTTACAGATTAAGAGAGTATCACAAAATAGATCCGTTTGTTGACCAAGCCCCTTGGGGGCGGGGTGTAGGGTGTAGGGAAAAACTTAGCCCCAAAAAAAGGATACAAGCC
>CAZZXJ010000842.1:0-2623 GCA_964657905.1 uncultured Stigonema sp. | reverse complement strand
ATAAATATGACAAATTACCAATCTTAACCCAGTAGCAAGTCAAATTCTGCTTGCAAAGCCCTAATATCCGCAACCCTTGCCACCAGTAAATTATCACTACCTGCATCAATTAAACGTGATTTCCAATAGCGAACACTCTCGGAATTGTTCATCCAAAACTTAATGACAGTGTCTACAACTTCATCCATATCCCAATCCCACTTTAGGGGTACTGGTTCCACAGATTTGATCAACGCATCAAGTGTACACTTATGTGTGCCTACATATTCCACGCTGAGAGCCTGTGATTTTTGCAGAATCTGCTGTTGGTGATTAAAAAATTGTAAAACTGGAGAAATGCCGACAATGTCAAACGTGTACTTCATTCTACTTCTCCAAATTGTTGATTAGTGGTATGCAGTCTTCAGTTTTTAAAAAATTTTATGACTTAAAAAATGCTTAAATTACATTTAAAAAAAGTTTTATGGCTACTTGTGCCATAATTACCAAAATTTGAGAATAAATTAGCACTTGAGTATGGTGAGTGCTAAAGCCTATCCGGCAAAAATTAGCAGATAAGAGCATTGAGTGCTAAGGTTTGTAAAGGTATTAATCTTAATTATTAAAGAGTTTCACGCCTTGAAAAGTGTTAGATGTTATTTTTAATAATTTCTTAAAATTTCCAGTTACATATTTTAAAGGATAAATAGCTTACATCTTGCACCACCCCCAGAAACCGGGAATATAAGCGAATCAGTAAAGCTGAAACCGTTAATTTATCGTTTAGAAACCCCTGACGCTCGTTCCGACGCCGGAGTACCAGCTAACGAAGATCGCCAGTCGCCAGGGCGCGGGAAACCCTCCTTGCAACTTCTCTCCGCCGGAAAGCACGCTTTCTCACCGGTTTCTCTCGCCTTATTGAGAATGCTGCAAGATCTCAGCCGCCTGCTTATGGGCTGTAGCCTCAGTGGTGTATAGTCGCGTGGGAAAGCATATACCGCCATTGCACGCATGTAAGAATAGAGGACTTAAACGTAAAGGGGATGATAGCAAATTCTAAGCTATCAAAAGCTGTAAGCGATTTAGGCTTCTATGAGTTCCGCCGCCAGCTAGAATACAAAGCTCCGGTTTTCGGAACGAAGCTTGATATTGTAGACAGATGGTATCCATCCTCAAAACAATGCAGGATGTGCAAACAGAAAAATGATGGTTTAAAGCTATCAGATAGAATATTTGTTTGTAGTAACGCTGCCTGTAATCATACAGAGGATAGAGATTTACATGCATCTAAGAATTTAGCTGAAGTACCAGAAGAACATATAAGTAGTAGGGTAGGGACTATCCGAAATTAGATGCCTGTGGACAGTAACGTGCCGACACGACTGGATGAAGCAGGAATTGTTGAACGATGTCACATGATGTCCAGTAAATAAGGTTCAGTGTTCAATTTGTATAGTGCGTAAGTCCTAATTAAACACTATTGTCGCCAAAACACACACCGCCGTTCATCTTCAGAAAGTTTTGTTGCAAGTATGAGTAAATCCTCCTCAGTCAGGGAAGATTCGCCATAAAGTGGTAGTCTTCTTGAAGAGTAGTCAAAAAATATTGTGAATCTCTCTACAGATGTTGGTATTTTTCCCCGATGGAAGAGACTAGCAGTGTCAACAAAAACTACTGTGCCAGAAGGTCCAGTGCAGGATTTCCAATTTGATGGAGATAAAACCCGTTGCATAGTTTTTTCTTGGATGTAGCCAGAGTTATATCTTAGAGAGTGAGCTACTGATGAGGTTAAAGACTGTGGAATATATTGAAACGGACCACCATCATCATTCACATCATTTAGATAAACAATTATTTTGAACAGTTTTCGGTCTTCCCTATCTATATGCCATAGCCTTGATTTTTCTTGGACTTTATTGATAATATCTCTGCGAAAATAGAGCCCATGATAGGCTACTGGCAGACCAAGGTAATTCTCAACCATATTCAGTAAACGTTTTTCAAGTCCCCAGAAAAAAATTTCTGGATACTCCATCAATTGCTCGGAGGTAGCATGGATAGTATATTCATTTTTGCCTCCAGAAATACTTTTTGGTATCTCCGTTATCAAGCTTTTTGCTGCTAAGAGCATTTGCGGAGTAGAGGGAATGGAGAGCGCTGCTAATGAAGTCATAACAACTCCTTCACTTCTTAGAGCCTCCACCAAAGTCAGATCAGTGGTTGAAAGCACAGGTAGATTACTTACATGTTCTTCCAGTGCTGCTTGATAAGCAAGCGCAGCTAGATTTTGCAAAAATGAAATTTGATTAACATTTCTCAAAACTTTGTTAAGTGCTCGTTTAACAAGTGTCGTCATCTTGCTTGAACTTTATCTGTATAGAATTATTCTCGTAGGCTTAAAGTATGTTATGTGATTTTGTATAATTATTTATCTAATTTTCGGTAAACTTTACGGATGATTTACAAAAACTAACTGTATCATTTCAGCGCTTTACACGTTCTAAATATTTATGCTGATAAACCAGTGTTATGAGTATTTTTTTGCAAAAATTATATTAAATTAATAACATAACGTTACCTAAAGGTTAATATCTAGCTATCTGCATAGTAGACATCTCCGAAAAAGAATGTAGAGACGCGGGGG
>CAZZXJ010000841.1:0-2625 GCA_964657905.1 uncultured Stigonema sp. | reverse complement strand
GATCGGTTATAACGAATCTGGAGATTTTTCAGCGCTGACACTGGAACTACTACACAAAAGCCAACTGCAAGTCTAATTCCAATATAATGATTGAGGGTTGAGTACGGTAAAAAGACTGTATATTGTCACTAACACGTTCGGATCTGGAATCTAGACGCTTGCAACAGACTATCCTACAGTCTGGAACCGGTGTAATCTTAAGTGAAGCCCAGTTACAAGAATCACTCAGCCAAACACTTTGGCAACAAAAGCCAAATTCTGATGTTTGGTTGTTTGCATATGGTTCGCTCATTTGGAACCCGATCTTTAAATTTGCAGAACAGCGCATTGGTAGAATTTACGGATGGCATCGCCGTTTTTGCCTATGGGTACCACAAGGTCGCGGTACACCAGAAAATCGAGGATTAGTATTAGGTCTAGATAGTGGTGGTAGTTGTCGAGGTATTGCCTACCGAATAGCTGCTGCTGATGTATCGTCGGAACTACCACTGCTTTGGCGACGAGAGATGGTAGTCGGTTGTTATATCCCTCATTGGGTGAGAGTGTTTGACGGTATTCAACAATTGCCAGCGATTACCTTTGTGATCAACCGCCAGCATCGTGCCTATGCTGGTAAGATTTCTTTGGAAACAACGATTAATAGTATTGCCACAGCATCTGGAGAGCTTGGTTCTTGTGCTGATTACCTCATGCAAACTGTCAATGGATTAATGAAAGTTGGAATAAAAGATCAGCAATTGCTTTGGCTTTCCAAACAAGTATTGGCTCGGCAGGATTAGTCCCTGACCACTCGCTTCTCCCAATTGCTCGCCGCTGCGCGTAGCTTGCTTCCCCGAAGGGGTACGCTCAAAGTCAAAAGTCACTCGTCAAGAAAGGGATACAAGCCTAGGACTTACGCACTATACAAATTTCTTATCCTGTGCATTAACGAAAATACGTCGTTTCAGGCTTTTATCAATAATCCGAGGATCAATAGCGATCGCCTAAAAAGTGTCGAAAAATCAAGGTTTAATGCCTGAAATCCATACCACATATTTGGTATTTCCTGTCAATGCGTAAGTCCTAAAGCCCCTAAATTCATTTAGGAACCTAGTTTCCAACTAATCCGATTTAACCCAATCGGTAGGGCCTCAAGGTTAGTAGAGACCCCTAAACCACAGCCAACGTTTCCAACTAATCCGATTTAACCCAATCGGTAGGGTTCTGGATTTCACGCCAATGGAACGGAATTCCGTCAACAAGTTTCCAACTAATCCGATTTAACCCAATCGGTAGTGTTAGGAAGTTGACACTGCCAGTTTCAAAATGTAGGTTTCCATGTTCACAAGGCGCCCACTCTACTACCTACTTCACCATACTATACTTTACCCCAAGTTTTACACTTTATTAAATCCACATTCCTTAGCGTAAGATTTGGAACAGTTCGTGCGATGAACCCATCTACGTCCAGCTATGCGACAGGCCAGCCTTAGCGGGTTGTTTGAGAAATAGCGTTGAATGGAAAATGGCTGTAGCATTGCTACAGCCATTTTTATGCTCCAGGAAAGCGGGAAAGCGCTTTGCAAACATTACGCCGCCGAACGTCACAGCTTCCGGCTGGCATCGTCTAGCGCATGGAAGTCTTCATCGGAAAGGGCTATGGACGCGCTGGCGATATTTTCCTCGGCATGCGCCACCTTGCTTGTGCCAGGGATGGGAAGAATGACGGGGCTACGTTTGAGCATCCAGGCGAGCACGACCTGGCTGGGCGATGCATCCACCTTACGCATCACCTTATCAAGTGCAGATCCTGGGTTTGCCAAATCTCCCGCAGCGAGCGGGAACCACGGGATGAAGCCAATCGCGTGTTTCTCGCAATGAGCGAGCACGTCTTCGCTCGCGCGATCAATCAGGTTATAGCGGTTTTGCACCGTCGTGACAGGAAAGAAACGTTGCGCCGCCTCGATTTCCTCGACGCTCACCTCGCTCAAGCCAACATGGCGGATAAGTCCTTCCTGCCGCATGGCGCGAATGGCGTCAAATTGTTCTTCGCGCGGAACCTTGGGGTCGATGCGATGGAGCTGCCACAGATCGATGCGCTCAACCTTCAGTCGGCGTAAGCTCAAAAGCACGGCCTGACGCAAATATTCAGGGCGTCCGACGGGAATCCACACATTCGGGCCATTTCTTACCAACCCGCCTTTAGTGGCAATGGTTATGCCTTCGTAAGGGTGCAGTGCTTCACAAATCAAATTTTCGCTGACTTCAGGACCATAACTATCGGCGGTATCGATGAAATTGACGCCAAGCTCGGGCAGCCGCTTCAACACCGCCTCGGCCTCGGCGCGGTTCTCCGGCTCGCCCCACACGCCGGAACCAGTAATGCGCATCGCGCCAAAGCCTAAGCGATTGACCTTAATATCTCCACCAATCATGAATGTTCCGGCACAGCGCGCGTCCATCGTTTCCATAGGCATGTTTATCCTTTAGTTTTTTTAGTATATGGCATGAATTGGTTATGTCACCGTATAATATCAGGTTCGGTTGAACAGTTATCATATTTGAAGTAGCGCGGGCACAAGGGGACGCACTTATAGCAGTTCTCATATGAATGAAGTACACCCAACTAAAAAAGGAGTCATTCGT
>CAZZXJ010000840.1:0-2625 GCA_964657905.1 uncultured Stigonema sp. | reverse complement strand
CATGCCCACGAAATCCCACTTTATGCGCGGGGTGGGATGAGTTTAAACCAATTGTTACCTCTAAGGGAGCGCTGGCTCCTCTGTGCCTCTGCGGTTCCTTTTTTAGTTATTTCCCACAAAATCAAATATATGATGCGCCATTTGTAATTTAGAACAGGGGGGAATTTCTACCTGCTGTCCTTGCTTATCTAGAAATATTGCTTTGTTGTTGTCACTCCCAAAACCACTATCAGGCTCATCTATCGGATTGGCAACAATCGCATCCAAGTTCTTGCGATGCAATTTCTCCAACGCAGGCTTGACAATATCCCCTGTTTGTGCAGCAAAACCAATTAACTGCTGATGCTCCTGTTTGCGACGTGCCAATTCCGCAATGATATCCGGTACAGGTTCTAGCGGTAAAGCTTCAGGAAGCGATCGCTTTGCCAACTTCTCCTGACTATACTCTCGTGGCTTCACATCTGCTACCGCCGCCGACATCACAATCACATCCGCATTCGGTAAATATTGCAGCATACTGGCTTGCATTTCCTCAGCACTGACAACAGGAATTGCTTGTATACCCAATGGTAAATCCCAACTTACCGGACCATGTACCAGTGTCACACTTGCCCCTCGGTGGAGTGCAGCCTGTGCCAAAGCTAACCCCATTTTCCCTGTAGAAGGATTACCAATAAACCTGACTGGGTCTAGATACTCTCGCGTTCCCCCAGCACTGATCAAAACTCGCTTTCCTGCTAAATCTCGTTTACCTGCGGTATGTAGGAGAGATTGGATGTAAGCGACAATCTCTGGAGGTTCTGCCATTCTTCCAGCACCAACGCGATCGCACGCCAACAACCCCGATCCCGTCCCCATTTCATGAAACCTGCTATCTGTCAATAGCTGTTGCCAATTTCGCTGCACCGCAACTTGTTCCCACATATCAGTATTCATTGCTGGTACCAACAATACGGGACTTCGAGAAGCTAAGACAGTATTTGTCAACAAATTATCAGCCATACCATAAGCTAACTTTGCTAACGTATTAGCCGAGAGAGGTGCAATGACAAACACCGAAGCCCATTCACCCAGATCAATGTGTAACGGACGTGAGTGAGTGGGTTGCCAGAAATTTTCATCTGTGTAAGCGGGATGGCGAGACAGTGTCGCTAAAGTCAGAGGAGTGATAAATTCTTGTGCCGAACGGGTAAGAATGACTCTGACTTCCACCCCTGTTTTAAACAGTGTGGAAACAACCTCACAAACTTTATAGGCGGCGATACCGCCGCCTATACCAATTAAAACCCTTTTCAATTTTGGATTGGTCATGGGGAAAAAGCTAATTGCTAATGGCTAATTGCTAATTGCCTTTTTACCATTAGCCGTTAGCCCTTCGGGTGACGCTCGTTCCGACGCGGGGATACCCGCTAACGCAACGCTTACGCTAACGCCAGTTCCCTACGGCGGGAAACCCGCCTTCAGGACTGGTGTCACCATCAGCCATTAGCCAAGCTTACGCTTCATCGTAAGGTTCCAAGTCTAAGAGGTGAATATATGGTTCAACTAACTCCGGACGCTGAAATGCGATCGCTCGAAGTAGATGCCAATCATTCAAACCCTCAAAAGCATTACTGTAATTATCGTGCTCTAGACGTGTAGCTAACTGTTCCACCTCTTGTGGAGTCATGGAAACAATTTCTTTCTTAGAAATGCTTAGAGTTTTCATTATACTCGCCCCTCCCTTAAGCCGCAGTCGCATCCAGCATGGGTTGAGTTGCGCTTGTTGCAACCACCCAATATATATTACTCATTTAAGGGTATGGATTTTATGAAACTTTTTAGGATTTCTGCTGTGAATTTGTAAAAATTTTGTAATCTTTACTAGTAGTCCACCACAGCAACTTTGCTGGGTCTGCGATCATTTGTTCGTAGTGAGGACTTTAGTCCTCATATTCTTGAGGGCTGAAGCCCTGACTACGAACTCTTCAAAGTTTCCTTGGTGGAGTACTAGGGAATGACATTGACTAGGAAATTCTTGAACAATTCTAGCATCTCTGGTCTGATTTCATGACCCATATCAAATTCTTGGTACTGTACCGCAACTCCCAGTGACTCTAAAGTTTTCCGGGCTGAAACCGCAGCTTGCAGGGGCACAACCGTATCTTGTCTACCATGCATAATTAAAACTGGGGGTAGAAACGTTGCATCTTCGATCTTTACATCGGCTGCACCTGGATGCAAATACCCACTTATAGCGACTAAACCTGCCAGAGGCAACTTTAATCCTACATCCAAAGTCATTGCCCCACCTTGAGAAAACCCACTCAAAATTGTTCGTGATAAAGGCACACCAGTGCCACTTTCCAAAGATTGCAACCAATCCATCAGCAATGAGCGACTTTCTGCTAAACCCTGATACATATTCTCCATCCTGAGGTCATACCACGCCCTCCCCACAGAAGAATCGGGATAAGGAAAAGGTGCATTGGGAAACAAAAACTGATAATCTGGTAAATTCAAAAATGGTGACAAAGATGCCACATCCTGAGCATTTGCACCCCACCCATGCAAAGTTACAATTAAACCCTTTGGTGCTTGACCCGTTTTTGGGGGTATGGTGATAAATTCTAGGGAATTGGTCAT
>CAZZXJ010000839.1:0-2642 GCA_964657905.1 uncultured Stigonema sp. | reverse complement strand
CTGATCTCAGTAGGGCAAACCTCAGTAAGCAAGACCTTAGTGGATATGATCTCAGGGGGGCTAACTTTACTGGGGCTAACCTCAGTGAAACTAATTTGACTGAAGTTAACTTTAGTGGGGCAAATCTCAGTCAACAAGACCTAAATGGATTTAACCTCGGTGGGGCTAACCTTACTGAGGCTGACTTTAGTAAAGCCCAAGTACTAGGAACAAATTTCATTTCAGCCATTTTTACAGGTGCTTGTTTAGAAGATTGGAATTTTAACAGTGCTACAAATCTGAATGATATTGATTGCCAGTATGTTTACTTAAAAGCTAACCAGCAAGAACGCCGTCCTAGCAGTGGAAACTTTGCACCGGGAGAGTTTACTAAGCTATTCCAGAAAGCTTTAGAAACAGTTGATTTAATTTTTAGTGATGGTATTGACTGGAAAGCATTTCTTTTCTCCTTTCAAGAACTACAGATTGAATATGGTGAAGAAAACTTATCAGTCCAAGCCATTGAAAAAAAACGAGGTGGTGCTTTTGTAGTTCGCTTAGAAGTTTCAGCAGAAGCCAATAAAGCAGAGATTGAATCTCAGGCTAAAGCATCATATGAAAATCAACTGAAAATACTAGAAACAACGTATCATACTGAACTACAAGCGAAAGACGAACAGATAGCATTACATCTTAAACATAATGCTACTTTAGAAAAAGTTATTGATTTATTAGGCAGTAGACCTATTCAAATTGATGTTATAGCTAAAGCGGAAAGTAATTCTATGTCAGAATCTTCTAATTCTAAATACAATCTAAGCAAGGCTCAAGTAGGTGGTATTGTTGACACAGCACAAACTGGTAGCCACCAAGAATTTAATCAATATAACTACACATCTGAGCAGAAGCAGAATCTTGCTGAGGCAGCAACAGAAATTCAACAACTTCTTAAACAATTAGAGCAAACCAACCCCACAGCTACAGAATCAATAGTTACAGAAGCAATTCATCAAGAAATTAAACGTAATCCTACATTAAAAGCTAGGTTGTTAGCAGCCTTAAAAGCTGGAGGTCTGGAAGCATTAAAGCAAATTTTTGATCATCCACTGTTTAGTATTCCTGCTGAGACAGTTAGAGGATGGCTGGAAGCCGAGTAGAAGTCATTAATCACTGCTAAACGGGATACTACCACCCATTGGGAATCATCTTTGTCCTTCTAATCAGCAACTGAATTGCTGGCGAGCGTGTTTTGTATTATAGTGTGCTGCCGTGTAGTACTTAGAGGTGAATGATGGTGGCTTTATCGTTTTGAAAACTGAAAGCCCCTCCTGTGGCAGAGGGGCAAGGGCTATAGTCTGACTAAAGCAACAGCCCAACTGCTGCCTCTGCCGCCGCTTGATACGAATAGGTAGTTAGTTTCTTTCTTACACCAGTTAAAGCTGCCTGTCCAATAGAATTCAGCAGCGAAGAATTTCCAACCAATTCCACGTCATCAAAGTTAACCGTCACCTCTAATTTTGTATCACCATTTGCGCCATCATCATCGTCCATGCCATAGTTTGGCAGGTTTGCGCTGCTTGGCCAGCAACCAAATAAAGATACGGTTACCGCTTGTTTACCGGAATATAACCTGAGGTAGGTCATGGTCGCGTCTTTCTTGTAATTTGCGTCGATGCCGTTTGGGGTACCGTCGTCAACGCACTGCTTGAACCACTCGTTAAATGCGTTGCGATCGCTATCATCGGCGAACTGCATCGTCACCTTGAAATCACCCGCTCTCCTTCTTCCTCCAGGAACCCTAGTTTGGTCAGGTAAGGCAATTACGCCTAGCTTCATGTCGATAGGATCGCGAGATATCAGTAAGATATCTGCCGCTGCCAAACCTTGCACCACAATCCTCTGCTTTGCGGTTGGTAAAATATTTTGCTCAAGAACACGTTTCCGCATATTTATAGGAAATTATTACTCTCTATTTATTTTTACTGATTAGTCTGAGCAGGGGTGGTTACCAAGTTTTTGGTTTGATGGCTCAAGCCTCTCACTAGCACTCACCATACTTGCTTAAGTGGGGCAATAGGTCTGTATCCACCATCCCCGCAACAACACCCCTCCACAACCGTACTAAAAGGGATGACGAGTCACTGTCTGAATCTGGTCTAAGGAAATTGGGAAAATAAAAAAACCCATTACCAATAAACAAGCAATGGGGTAAAAGTAATGAAAAATACATGATTCCTTCTACGCTAAGCTGGGCAAGTTGTAATCATCAACGGGGCTATTACTTAGACCACGATTTTTTTTGAATTCAATAGAGGTCAGAATAAAATAAAAACCCTATCATGCCAGCAAAGAAAACAAAAAAACAGCTTTCCTCCCAGCCCTCTCAACCAAAACAAACGCTGCTTTCCCTTAAACCTCTTCCAGCATCAGAGCCAAAATCAGAACCACCGACACCGCCCCAAGCTTCAGCAGATGAATCAGTCGCATTGGATGAACCAGTAGAACCAGTAACAGAGAAAGTAATCACAGCTAAGCCAAAACCCGTTAAGCGGGTATCGACACCTACCAAAATAGACCAAGAGCTAGACTTACCATCACCCACACCTGCCGAACCAGCCCAAGAGGCAGGTGAGCCGCCAGAACCCAGTAACGCCATTTTTCAG
>CAZZXJ010000838.1:0-2650 GCA_964657905.1 uncultured Stigonema sp. | reverse complement strand
ATGACAAGCGTCTAAACGCTGATCAGGAATTTCCTCTTTGACGGTCTATCCGTTCGAGGTTTTGCTTAATCCAGAGGATAGTGGTTTACCCAAGCCTTCTAAAGTGCAGGCGCAGCAGGTGCGAACAATTTCTAAGCAGCGGATTGACGGTGATATGGCTACGGAAGAAAGCGTGGCAAGTCGAATGGGAATGATAGTGGAAGAATTTAGAAAAGAATATTTTTATCATTATCACTTATATAGAGAGAATAGAGTTAAGAAGGCAGAAGTACGAAGGCAGCTATGCTGCTATGTATCCCCATAAATAAATTTAGGGGCTTTAAAAAGGACGCCGTATATATGAGCGCTGCGAAGCGAGCGAAATACATCTTTTTTTGTTTTCCATAAATAAATTTAGGGGCTTTAAACCCTTTTAGCAGAGGGCATTTCAAGACTTTATTTCCTTCTGCCTTCTGCCTTCTGCCCTCTGCCTTTCTTCGGTAACACAAATACGCCTATAAAGAACACCTTTTTATCCACCTGCTGACAATCCTCCAAGTTATGCAGATAGGAGAGAAACTTCAACTCAAAAAAATTTTAAGCCTAAAACTATTTGTCCTTACTGTAAGCAAAATGTTAGAAAGGATAAGTTAGAAAAACATATTAATAAAGTTCATAAAACAAATCATTAGGTTAAGCAAGTAGGGTGGGCTGCGCCCACCT
This sequence comes from uncultured Stigonema sp., assembly GCA_964657905.1. Taxonomy (GTDB): domain Bacteria; phylum Cyanobacteriota; class Cyanobacteriia; order Cyanobacteriales; family Nostocaceae; genus Stigonema. Next base: position 1,948 of record CAZZXJ010000838.1, on the reverse strand, counting down.
GCTTCAATGATAATGAATGCCACATTTTAACCCTATTTTTGCTGTTGAATACCCTGACGGAACTCTCTAATTGCTTCCAACGGAGACGAGAACAAAAGACAACGATTGAGGAGGGATAGGTCTAATTCGGGTAGGAACTCACTGTTGCCAATCTTCTCATATTCCTGTTCTCGTAAGCGGTAAACCTCAAGAGTGCCATCTTCCCAGAACCAAACTTCTGGGACTTGCATTAACTTGTATTTTTGTAGCTTGATGGGACTACCGCTGGTGATAACTACTTCAATGCAAAGGTCTGGAATGGCTTTGTCGGTTCCGAAGCAATAAGAAAGGTCTGCTTGATAGTCTACTATGCCAGGGATGGCTTGGGTAAAACTACCACTGGGGAAGAATTCAATACCCTTTACTTCAAAGTAAGTGATCAGCAGTGCAGCAATTAAACACTTAATTGCTTCATGAGGCTTACCAATACCCACTATTTCTAAGACCCCCTCACAATAAAATAAGCGTACTCCTGGGACATTTTCAAAGCTGGCTTGAATAGCTTTGAAGGTGTGCCAACTGATCCCGCGTCGGAAGAAGCGTTGCTCTTCTTCTGGTAAACCAACAGAACTATCTATCGCTTGAGTCATAACGATTTGGGATTTGAGATTTTGGATTAGGGATTAGTTATCCACTCGTTCCTAGGCAGAGCCTGGAAATGCAGAACTGTGGGCTGCTGCCTCTTGTGCTATATTTTTGGAGGCGGAGCGTCGGGAATGCATTCCTATGCAGAGCAGAGGAACGAGAAAATGGAGTTGACCTAATTTCTATGCTAAGTTAGAACTAAGTTATCTCGGTGAACAACGGTTTCGGCACCTTCGTAGCCTAAAATAGCAGCAATTTCGCGGGAATGACGACCGCGAATCTTTTGCAGGTCGGTGCTACTGTAGTTCACAAGTCCTCTGGCGATTTCGCTACCACTCTTGTTATATAATTGCACCGCGTCCTGAGGGTCAAATTCTCCTTCCACGGCGGTAATGCCAGTGGCTAATAATGATCTGCCAGCTTGAGAAATTGCTACCACTGCTCCCTCATCCAAATACAATTTACCAGTCGGAACTAAACCGTAAGCTATCCAACGTTTACGTGCAGAAGTTGGTTCTGGTTGCGGTTCAAAGCAAGTACCAATAGCTTCTCCCTGTAATATTTTTTCTATATTGCGGGGGTATTTCCCTTCGGTAATTACGGTGCGGACACCAGCAGCAGTAGCAATTCGCGCTGCGGAAATTTTTGTCACCATGCCGCCAGTACCCCATTGGGAACCTGGAGTACCTGTTTGCACCTGTAATTCTGCCAATTCCTTGATGTTACTAACTAAAGTGATTGGCTGGGCATTGGGTACAGAACGGGGATCGGCTGAGTAAAGTCGATCTACATCGGTGAGCAAAAACAGCCAATCTGCTTCCACTAAGCTAGCAACTAAAGCTGAAAGGGTGTCATTGTCACCAAATTTCAGTTCTTCTACTGCTACCGTATCATTCTCATTCACCACCGGAATGACTCCTAGTGCCAGTAATTCCTTGAAGGTGTTGTAGACGTTAAGATAGCGACTACGCTGTACCAAATCACTGCGGGTCAGCAAAACTTGGGCGATTGGTTGTTGCAAGGTAGTGAATAAATCGTCGTACACCCGCATTAACCTGCCTTGTCCTACTGCTGCTACTGCTTGTTTGAGGGCTATCGCCTTGGGTCGTTCGGTTAAGCCCAACCGCGCACAACCCACGGACACAGCCCCAGAGGAAACCAAAATCAACCGATGACCAAGACGGCGCAGATGCGAGAGGGTTTCCACCAAGGTAGCAATGGTGGAAAGCGCCATCTGTCCGGTTTCTAGTTGGGTCAGGCTGGAGGTACCTATTTTGACGACAATTGTTTTAGTCATTGGTCATTGGTCATTTGTCATTTGTCA
>CAZZXJ010000837.1:0-2650 GCA_964657905.1 uncultured Stigonema sp. | reverse complement strand
TATGGGTCGCCACGGTAGAAAGCGCGTCGCCAAAGCCCTGCTGGTGGGCGCAGTGCCACCGCTGATGCTGAAGACCAACGTTAATCCTGACGGAATACCGATCGAAGTCTTTGATGGCTTCCCTTGCAAGTGTCGCTAAGGATCGCTCTCAGTTTTACAAAGATGTCAGAGAATTGTTCTACAGTGCCAATAGACCGAGCGCAAAGGTTTCGCAAGGTCTCCGGGAGCAGTTCTGGCTTTGGAGTATGCAGGTTGGTCTCAAAGGCGCGATCGACTGCATCAAAGCGTTCTCTGAGACAGACTTCACCGAGGATCTCAAAAAAATTGACGTGCCGACGTTGATCGTTCACGGCGACGACGACCAAATCGTGCCGATCAGTACTTCAGCTCTCGTCTCATCAAAACTTGTGAAGAATGCCAAGAAAGAAGGTTTATCCTGGCGCACCTCACGGACTAACTGACACGCACAAAGATCAGCTCAATTCAGACCTTCTGGCATTCCTCAAGGACTGACACCGATCCGCTGATGTCAGTCATCCCTGAAGTTGATCCGAACAGGTATCGGAGTTGCTGACTGACGATAGATCGAGGGTGAGCCTCCCAGGCTGTCAGCACTTGATTCATCGCACCATTCAGTAACGCCCAAGTATCTTCTCGTGTTCTCGCAACCTGTTTTAGATAACTTTTTCAAACTCAAAAATTATAGGACTCATCACCATGAAAAAGCTAGAAGGGAAAATCGCAGTCGTTACGGGTGCGTCCAAAGGCATCGGTGCCTCGATCTCCAAATATCTGGCGGCCGAAGGCGCAGCGGTAGTTGTCAACTACGCCTCTAGCCAAAAAGGAGCCGAGCGCGTAGTTGAAGAGATCGTCAGCGATGGCGGTAAGGCGATCGCAGTACAGGCAAATGTGTCCCAAAAGGCAGAGATCCAACGTCTGTTTGCAAAGACGCAGCAAGTTTTCGGCAATCTGGACATCCTGGTCAACAATGCTGGCATTTATGAGTTGGCCCTACTGGAAGACATTACGGAAGAGCACTTCCACAAGCAGTTCAATCTGAATGTCCTGGGGTTAATCCTCACGTTGCAGGAAGGGGTAAAGCACTTCGGCGCGGTGGGCGGCAGCATCATTAATATGAGTTCGATCGTCAGCACCCTCGCGCCCGCCAGCGGATCGGTCTATAGCGCCACTAAAGCTGCGGTCGATGCCGTCACGAAGTCTTTTGCTAAAGAACTGGGTTCACGCCACATCCGCGTCAACTCTATCAATCCTGGCTTAGTGGAAACAGAGGGCACGCACACAGGAGGATTTATCGAGGGCGACTTTCGCCAACAGACTGAAGCGCAAACCCTGCTGGGTCGCATTGGACAGCCACAGGACATCGCAACTGTAGCTGTCTTCCTCGCATCCTCCGATTCAGCCTGGATCACTGGCGAAACGCTACACGTCACGGGTGGTCTTCGTTGATTTGTATAGAAGATAATCTCCTGGTATTTCGTGGCTCAGGGAAACCAGGCACTTAACCCTCAGCTTGAGAGTTTATATATCAAATGTAAAAACTGCGTTGATGTCGGCATATGCCGACATCAACGCAGCGATGAACATTCGAGATAGCTATATTCTCTTTGCTGCGGCTCGTCAGTCAGTAGAGCAGGCTGTTGTCAATCAGCCGTATGTTGGAGGTACTTGTGCTTAGCGACATGTTATGACCACACAACATCACAACATCACTCTATATTACCGAGTAATGTAGTTGTTGTTGTAGTGATTGTAGTACCAAGAGTGGTAGTGGTCCCGGTTCCCATGGTAGTGGTTGCGATACCACTCGTAAGTGTAACCATCGTGGTTGGAGCGATAGTTGTTGTTGTACCAGGAGCGATGGTAGTCCGCATTGTTGTACTGGGGGTTGTCGTAGCGAGGGCGGTAGTAGTCAGCTACGAGTACTGGTTCATTGTTACTACTAGACAAAAGTGATCCACTTAACTGCTGAGCAGCAGCTACAGGGGAAGCTCCCATAGAGATAAAAGGTGCCACTATCATTGGGAGGCTGGCTAAAAACAAAATTTTACGAATCATACTCTTCCCTATCCAATCTGCCTGTCTAAAATTTCTTTCCCCGACGGCATATTGTCTTAAAACTTCATTGGCATCCATATTGGTTGCCTCACAACGTGTAGCGTTATCGCTGTATATGCATTCATTCTAATCCACAATGTACTACTTTTAGGGAGATCAAAAAAATAAATATCCAGCCGGAGGAAACTCTGTCTTCTGACGTAGATTTTCACTTCCCCGCGGTTGAATGGAATGAACGACACTCGGCAGGTATATCGGTATTTAAACTAGATTCTTCCTTTTCGTAGCTTGCCCAACGGAAAGGTTAAGATTGGTCGCAATTTGCTCCCCTGCAAACTGCGACATCATTGCTATGCAATTTTATTGATGCTTTTTAAATTAAATCGAGTTCAAATAATTTCCTAATCTCACTTTTAGGTAAATTATGCCACGGCGCAACTAAATTTAAGACAAATCGGCGTTTGAGAGGAGAGGATATTTGGGCGATCGCCTACAAAAAAGCTACCACCAGCTTTCAACAACTGTCTTACCAAAAAATTATTAGACATATTAGTCTTTAGTGTATGTTAGCTAG
>CAZZXJ010000836.1:0-2652 GCA_964657905.1 uncultured Stigonema sp. | reverse complement strand
CCCCATGCCCCATAACTATTTAAAACCTTTCGCCAATACCAAAATTGATGCGGCTACCACCGTCGTCATTGAAACCGTAGTCAATGCGAATTGGTCCTAGTGGGGACTGCACCCGCACCCCAATACCATAGCCGTAGCCAGTACCGTTTTTGTTCAGTAACACAGATGGCGTAGTACTAGTTCCCAAGTCAGAACCGAAATCAAAAAATAGTGCGCCACTGACTACTGAGAAAACTGGGAATCGATACTCAAGAGATGTCTGTACGAAACTGCGTCCACTAGCTAATTGTCCTTCGTCATAGCCCCGGACAGAATTACTACCACCCAGAGAAAAGGCTTCATAGGGAGGCAAGTCACCAAGTACACTTCCGCCTTGAACGTTAAAAGCGATGGTTTCTGGTTTTTTGCTAAATTTAAGTATTTTTATGGGGACATATCGACTGTAGCTACCTCTTACCCTGGTAAGCAGAATGTTGCCCAGTCCAAGCGGCACCGACTGATCAAGCCCGAAGCGAAGCAAAGACCCACTAGTTGGTACGAGGGGATTATTCCTGTGATCGCGTGCCAACCCCAATTGTAGTAGCAGCAAATCGTCTTCACCGGTTCCAGATTTACTCAAGTTAACTAGCTCAGGTGGACTTGTTGTGCTATCTAACCGTCCCTGGCGTACGACATTGCCATTCGCATCCGTAATGGAAACTCGTTGATACTGGAAACCTGCTGTAGCTACCCATTCAGAGTTTTCTAAGGGTTTTTTGGACAAGGGACGGGTAAAATTGATACCTCCACCTAAACGCACAACGCGGGGGCGATCGGTTTGAGCACTCGCATTGTTGGGGTCAAAGGTTTTGGGGTTATAGGCTACAATGTTCTGTTTTGGACCCTCAAAAATTAACGAAATCGACTGACGACGGAAAACATCGGCTGTGTAGGAAGTCCGATAGGGGTCTCCGGCTATCCAAGGGTCTGTAAAGCGGAAGTCAAACAGTTGTTCCAGCACTCCCAACTGTACCTCTGCGCCTAATTTTTGGTTTCTTCCGTTGACGTTGTTCTGCTGATAGCTAATGGTGCCAAATAGACCGCTAGAAGAACTAACACCTGCCCCTGCTCCTATAGAACCAGTGTTGCGCTCAACTACATTTAGTACTACATCTACCTTGGTGGGATCTGTACCGGGGTCAAGGGAGACATTCACATCTTCAAACAGCCCGAGTCCATATACCCGTTGTAAGTCTTTTTGTACTGTGTTGCGGTTGAATACTTTTCCGGGCTTCAATTGCAGTTCTCGGGTAATGATATAGGCTTGTGTCCGACCTCGAATCGGCTGTCCCTTTGAGTTTGTTTCCTCACCTTGTTTATTGCGGAAACGAACTCGAATATTTTCCACCACCCCTTCTACTACTTGTAGGCTGACAACTCCATTTTCAGATACTTGTGGCGCTCCAACCACGTTTGCCAAAACATAACCTTGGTCTTGATAGCGCTTGGTTAACTGCTTGATGCCCTCTTGCAAGTCCCGCAAGTTAAGTATCCTGCCGTACTGGTTGCGAAAGATTTCATCTACAGTATTGGGAGGTATGACAGAGGCAACATTTGTACCGGGATTTGCCTGCACTTGCACTTTAGTCAGGACGGGGTTGGGTCGGACAACGAAGCTGATCCGTACGCCTAAAGGAGTATCTTCTGGTACTGCTTGGACATTGGAGAAGAACCCAGTAGAAAAGATGGAGTTAATATCTTCTTGTAGCTGGGAGCGGGTTGTTGTCCGTCCTGGTAGGGTGCGAATGACTTTGTAAATTTGGTTTTCCAGATCGGGTGAGAGTTGTCCTGTCTCGGATCTTACGGCTACTTCCGAAACCAGTACACGAGTTTCATTTGCTTCTGGGGCTTGGTCTGTTCCGTTATTATTTGGAGTTGTTGGCAGTGTCGGTTGAGCCGGAGACTGGTTGGGATTGGGCTGAATCTGAGTGTTTGGGGGAGCTTGGTTTGGTATTTGTTGTGGCGTATTGGGACCCCCCGGAATTAGGTTTGGCGTTTGTTGCGTATTGGGAGGAAAAGGCTGGTTGGAATCTCCCGGAATCGGAGTGATAGTCGGTGCTTGGTTTGGCGTTTGTTGTTGGGTATTTGGAGGCGGAATGTCAGGAACGGGGGTTGTTTGCGTTATCTTTTGTGCTGTTTTGAACGTAGTGGATCTTGGTAATATGACTTCTGGCTTCGTCACCGATGCCAACGCTGGTGGGAATACCTTGACAACTGTATGCTCCTGAGTTGTGGGTGATGTGAAAACCTCTGCTTTTTCTTTTGCGTTGTTGAAGGTTTGTGCATTTGTACTCAGTGAGCCGCCCAGAAGGGCTGCAAGATGCCCCTGATTTATGGATGATAAAACCTCTGCTTTTTCTTTTGCGTTATTGAAGGTTTGTGCATTTATACTCAGTGAGCCACCCAGAGGGGCTGCAAGATGCCCCTGATTTATAGATGAGAAAAGCTCTGTTTTTTCTTTTGCATTGTTAAGGGTTTGTGCATTTGCACTCAGCGAGCTACCCAAAGGGGCTGCGATCGCCACCACTGTAACTAAAACGGGGGATACGCGCATTTTATTTGGATTTTTCTTCACGTCCGCACACCATCAAAAGGTAGTATTAGTCATTAGTC
>CAZZXJ010000835.1:0-2653 GCA_964657905.1 uncultured Stigonema sp. | reverse complement strand
GACCAATGACTATTGACTATGTTTATTAACATCCTAAAGTTTGTACTTGGGTTTTTATTGGCGATCGCTATTTTAGCTGGTGGCAGCTTTGTAGCTGCTTTGTACGTCATGAATCGTGCCTCTATACCCCCTGCCAAACCTATTTTTGCCAATGATACACCCTTAGTAAAAGGGCAAGCTCCAAAATCTGCTGTGGCAGAAGCTAAAGCCACCTCTAAACCTGAGGCTAAGACTAAAAGTCCTCGCCTAACCCCCACTCCTTCTACATCACCTAAGACTGCTCAATCACCAAAGCCATTACCAGCAGGAGCTTACCCTGCGCGTATCACTTGGTCTCAAGGCTTGGTTCTACGCTCTGAACCAAAACCGGATTCTGAACGTGTTGGTGGAGCTGGTTTTAATCAAAAGGTTTTCGTTTTGGAAGAAAGCCAGGATAAAACCTGGCAAAAGATTCGCCTAGAAGGTAGCGATCAAGAAGGTTGGGTGAAAGCAGGTAATACCAAGCAAGCTGACAATCAAAACGATTCCCAGCAGACTGAGGGAGCAGAGCAAACACAAAAAGAACAGTAAGTAAGTCGGCGTAAATAAACACAACTGTCTGTTAGGGCTGTTAGTAGTTAGTACGCTGACCGCCTCTTCACAAAAGTTAATATACTTATGTTTTATTGTGCCTACCTACTTAGAAAGATTTAGACAGGCTGCAAATATTTACTAAAACTGTATTTTATTAAGAAAATTTGCCTAATTTAAAGTGGTAGGATTTATTTGATTGAAATCCCTGCCTACTTAGCTGAAAACACTCATGTTTGAGCATGGGTAGCCACGAGATGTATGGCTTAGAAGTCCCCAGTTGTTTTTATGTATAGCATTACCGCAGCCAAAAATTTTGCACAGATTTCCGAAAAGCATCTATATGGATGTGATATTAGTCATTACAAAGCTTGTTCACCGAATAACTACCTGACACACAAATGTGTCAACAGCTGATAAAGCAACTTGAAGAAGGAGTCAGAAGACAGAAGTCAGGAGTCAGAATCAATTGGATAGGGATTCAAACCCCAACCAATTGTAGACAACGCTCTTATCCTACGGAGGGAAACCCTCCTTCAGTACTGGCTCCCGTGTAGACGGTGGGGATTTAAAAGAATTTACTCATCCGCCAGTCGCATTCGTAGCCATTCTGACTCCTGACTCCTGAGTTCTTTTGGTTAAACAGGGAATTAATCTAGATTAGATATGGGAAAAATTATGGAAACAATTGGTTATCTTCATACTGCTTCAGTACCCGAGGCATCTGAAAATATTGAAGTTGTTCCGATCCGAGTTAATTTCAATTTTTTGACAAACTTAAATTGGAAAAAGCTCTCTAGCAGTTCTGCGATGCCTCTTTTGTCTGTGGCACTGACCCTAACTGTTTTAAGTGTCGCAGGGCAGGCGTTAGCATTCCGGAAAGAAGGAAATCAGGGATCTCAAGTTACAAACATTCAGAGGTGTTTGCAAAAGTTAGGCTACTTTAGTGGCCCGGTGACAGGCAAGTTTGGTTCCTTGACCCAGAATGGTGTGATTCGGTTCCAAAAAGCCAATGGAGTAACTCCTGATGGGGTTGTGGGTTCTAGAACTGAACAACTACTGCAATCTCAGTGTCAGAGTAGAACCCCTAGTGGTGGTAATGTCAGTGGCGAACTGCAACTACGTAGCAGAGGTTCATCTGTCAGCACACTGCAACGGGATTTGCGGCAGTTAGGTTTCTTTAACGGTCCGATAACAAGCTATTTTGGTCCTGAGACTCAGCAGGCGGTCATCCGATTCCAGCAATCTCACGGAATACGTGCTACTGGTGTTGTCGGTTCCAGAACAACAGAAGCAATACGTGTCAGTAACAACTCAATTCAACGTCCAGTCAGTGTCCTCCCAATTCAACCTTTAGAAGGTATTGGGGGTGATAACCTGCCCAATGCTCTCAATCCTGGGGCAGCAGGTGCTGAGGTGACAGAACTGCAACAGAGTTTGCGGCAGTTGGGCTACTTCAACTCCACTCCAACTGGCTATTTTGGTTCAACCACCAGAGAAGCCTTGGTACGATTTCAGCGTTCTTATGGAATATATCCCAATGGCATTGCCGACTCACAAACCTTGGCAGCAATATCTAGCGCCTTGGGAGGTCAAAGTAATGTTCAAAATAATGTTCAAAATTCAAATTGTTCAACAGACACTGATATATGCCTAGGTGAGAGAAGTCAGCGAGTTGCAGCCGTGCAACAGCGTTTGCAGCAGTGGGGATTTTTTAAAGGTGATGTGAGTGGCTATTATGGTGCAGCAACTAGAGATGCTGTATTTCAATTTCAACGTTCTTATAATATATATCCTACTGGGTTGGTAAATTATCAAACCTGGCAAGCATTAGGAATCAGCAATCCTGACAATTCTATAGGAGGTAATCCCACTCCTAAGAATACCTATGTAGTGGTTGTGCCAATTTACCATAACGACACTCTATACCAAGTGCAACAGTATATACCGGAAGCTTTCGCCGCGAAATCTAGGTTGGGCGCCTATGTGAATGCTGGACAATTTAGAGATCGCTCAGATGCAGAAAAGCTTTCTAAAACATTACGCTCACGTGGTTTAGATGCACGGGTACAATACTTTTAAT
>CAZZXJ010000834.1:0-2662 GCA_964657905.1 uncultured Stigonema sp. | reverse complement strand
AATCAACAATTAACAATCAACAATTCCTCAGTAAAAAATTATGCAACTTCCAGATAAGGTAGCCCTTGTAACGGGAGCAGGTTCCGGAATCGCTAAGGCAACAGCAAAGCTGTTTGCAAAAGAAGGTGCAAAAGTTGCCGCACTGGGACGTACAAAGGAAGAACTAGAAGAAACTGTTTCAGAAATTCAACGCAATAATGGTGAAGCCATACCGTTAATTGCCGATGTTTCCAAACCGGAGGAAATGCAACAAGCAACTCAGCAAATTATAGATAAGTGGGGACGCTTAGATATTGTATTTGCTAACGCTGGTATAAATGGCGTATGGGCACCCATTGATGAATTGACACCTGAAGAGTGGGATAAAACAATAAACATTAATCTTAAAGGAACGTTCTTAACGGTTAAGTATGCTGTGCCTTACCTGAAAAAGCAGGGTGGTTCTATAATTATCACTTCCTCTGTTAACGGTACGCGCATATTCAGCAACAGTGGTTCAACCGCTTATTCTTGCTCAAAAGCAGCCCAAGTCGCCTTCACAAAAATGGTAGCTTTGGAACTTGCGAAAAACTGCGTTCGTGTTAACGTGATTTGTCCTGGTGCTATTGAAACAAGCATTGGCGAAAATACCAAAACACGAGATTTAGAACACATTAAACAACCTGTGGAGTTTCCTGAAGGGAAGATTCCATTAACTGATGGTAAACCGGGAACATCGGAGCAGGTGGCACAGTTAGTGTTATTCTTAGCATCGGATGCTTCTAGTCACATCAGCGGCACCGAAGTTTGGATTGATGGTACAGAATCGTTGCTCAAAGGTTAGAAAGATCTGACCGCTTTACTGGAAAAGAAACCGGGTTTCTGGGCAAATCATCTTCAGACGACGAATTTTCGCAAAGAAACCCGGTTTCTGCGTCAGTCCTAAAATAAATCCTTGGGTTCATAGCCCTCATCAACTCATGGCTAAGTTCAGTTAGGCTAAAATCAGCTCAGCTAATAGTCAATTGACAAAAGTTTACATAGTTGGGTGTGATATGACTAAGCTTTTATAAAAGTGGCGAAGAGTAAAGGGCGCTTATTTCAACTGATTTACAACAGTACGGAATTCCTCTGATAGCTTTTGAGATACTTCCTCACCCAATTGACATGGGGTAGCAATACACGTTACATCATGATCCAAGCGCTAAATTTCTGAAAATGAAAAATTTCTTAAATTGCCGACTTCATCAGTGTCAGGAGGGGTGGAAATGGATGTCAGCTTAATTATGTCGAACATCCTAAATCCGCCAATCCTCTTTTTCTTTCTGGGGATGACGGCTGTTGTTGTCAAGTCCGATCTAGAAATTCCCGCCCCTGTGCCCAAGATCCTATCGCTTTATCTGCTGCTTGCAATTGGTTTTAAAGGAGGGGTAGAATTAAGCAAGGGTGGAATCAATCAGGAGGTAGTTATAACCCTCCTAGCAGCGATATTGATGGCTTGTTTTGTCCCCATTTACACCTTTTTTATTCTGAAGCTGAGGCTCGATACTTACGATGCAGCAGCGATCGCTGCCACCTACGGATCAATCAGCGCTGTTACCTTCATTACAGCTAGCGCTTTTCTGAATGAGCTTGGTATTCGTTTTGATGGCTACATGGTAGCAGCCCTTGCCCTGATGGAATCTCCTGCCATCATTGTTGGTTTGATCTTGGTGAATCTATTCACTAGTGATGAGAAGCGGGACTTTTCCTGGCCAGAAGTTTTGCGAGAGGCATTTCTGAATAGTTCAGTCTTTTTGTTAGTTGGTAGTCTCGTAATTGGCTTCTTGACAGGAGAACGCGGTTGGCTGGTGTTAGAACCCTTTACACAAGGAATGTTTTACGGCGTTCTCACGTTCTTTTTATTGGATATGGGACTGGTCGCCGCAAGAAGAATTAAAGACTTGCAAAAAACCGGAGTTTTCCTCGTTTCATTTGCCATATTAATTCCAATACTCAATGCAGGCATAGGGTTACTGATTGCTAAAATCATCGGTATGCCTCAAGGCAATTCACTCTTGTTCGCTGTGTTGTGTGCCAGTGCCTCCTATATAGCTGTTCCCGCAGCTATGCGGTTAACTGTTCCGGAAGCGAACCCCAGCCTGTATGTTTCTACCGCTCTGGCAGTCACATTCCCCTTCAATATTATTGTGGGAATTCCGTTATACATGTACGTAATTAACCTATTTTGGAGGTAATAATATGCACATAGTGAAAAAGATCGAAATTATTGCCAATGCCTTTGAACTTAGCAAAATTTTAGAGGGTTTAGACAAATCAGGTGTACATGGTCATGCTGTGATCCGCAATGTTGCTGGTAAAGGATTGCGAGGAACAGCAGAAGATTTAGATATGACAATGCTCGATAATGTTTACATCATTGCGTTTTGTATGCCAGAGTACATCAAGCCTGTGGTGGAAAACATTAGACCATTGCTCAACAAATTTGGCGGTACCTGTTACATCTCAGATGTTATGGAGATTAGCTCTATAAAATGCGTCGCATCATTATAAACACAATCATGAATACAAACACGCATTTTATAAAACGTCGTGACTTCTCAAAGTTAGCAGTTATATCATGTCCGCTAAATCACTTATAATTCCCAGAACATCCCACCCCACCCTGCCAAAGCTGTGCTTT
>CAZZXJ010000833.1:0-2665 GCA_964657905.1 uncultured Stigonema sp. | reverse complement strand
TGTGCCTCAAACACGCCTAGATCGGGATAGTCGTGAGATGTTACTGTCTGAACCATTTGAACCTCATGTAAGTTGCTGTGTTAAAGCTTTAAGGGCGGTGGAAGATGGGCAACGGTGAAAGTACGGGATGTAACGGATAGGAAAATTGGGCGGTGGATACAGGGGCGATCGCGCTGACTAAAATAATTAAAGACTGTAATATAAAAAGTTACTAAAAGCGCGACCGCGAATACTACCTCATGCTGAATCGTCGCCAGTTTATGAGCAATTGTGCTGCAACTGCTGCAACTGTAGCTTTAGCTTCAGCATCAACATTGGGGATGGCAGCAGAGAGTAAGTCTCTCAAAGGAGCAAGGCTACACCGTGGTGCTGGTGTAGGGTTAATTAGTCCAGCAAGTGCAACATTTCAGCGTGAAGAAGTGGATGTTGTTGTCGATGCTGTTCGCGGACTAGGACTGGTTCCTTATCTTGCTCCACATCTACGCGATCGCTATGGTTATTTAGGGGGAAAAGATACAGATCGGGCTGCTGACATCAACAATTTTTTTGCTGACCCAAAGATTGCAGCCTTGCTGCCTATTCGGGGCGGGTGGGGATGTAGCCGCATACTGCCTTACCTAAATTACCAAGTTATCCGCAAAAATCCCAAAATTATTGTCGGCTTTAGCGACATAACCGCGTTAATTCTCGGAATTCATGCTCAAACTGGTCTGGTCACCTTTCATGGTCCCAATGGCTTGACTTCTTGGCGACCTGACCCAACGGACTATTTCCGTCGTGTCTTATTTGCCCGTGAGATGGTAACTTTTCAGAATCAAAAAGACAGTGATGACGCAAACCGTCTGATGCAGGTGAAAAACCGCATCCAGACTATCAATCCTGGTAAAACTAGAGGCAGATTAATTGGTGGTAATCTTTCGGTACTTTCTGGTATCGTCGGTTCTCCCTATGTGCCTAACCTCAAGGGTGCAATTCTGTTTGTTGAGGATACACATGAAAATATCTACCGTATTGACCGCCTGATGACTCATCTCAAGTTGGCTGGAGTGTTTAAGCATCTAGCAGGTTTTATTTTTGGGCAGTGTACTCAATGCTTGCCAGATGCTGACTATGGGTCTTTAACCTTAGAAGAAGTACTCCAGGATCACATTCAACCCTTAGGGATTCCCGCTTGGTCTGGTGCTCAGATTGGTCATATAGAAACCATATGGACTCTACCTATAGGGGCAGAGGTAGAAATTGATGCCAATTTGGGTAAGATTCAGATGCTGGAACCTGCTGTGACTTGAATTAGTCTCTTTGGCGATTTTCTCCAAAGTAGGGAGTACCATTAGCTTTAGGGGGTGTAGATTTCCCCAACTTACCCACTAATGCCAATAAAGCGATCGGATCGCTCAAGGCAAGCAACACAATCCTATGTTATCTGCCAGATTTTAATTGTTTTGTCAGAACTACCACTTGCTATAAATTGACCATCTGGGCTAATTGCAACACAATTCACTGCCTCTGAATGTCTAGTCAGGGTTTGCAGGAATTCCCCTGTGTACAAACGCCACATCTTAATAGTTTTGTCAGCACTGGCGCTAAAAAATGTTTGTCCATCAGGACTAATGACTACTGATTTTACCTCTTCTGTATGCCCAGTTAGGGTATGTAGCACTTTACCCGTGTCTAAATGCCAAATTTTGATGGTTTTGTCAGCACTACCGCTTACCAGAATTTGTCCATCAGGAGAAATAGCTATTGATTTCACTTCTCCTGAATGCCCGTTGAGGGTGCGTAATGGTTCTCCCGTACGTGGGTTCCACACCCTGATTTTGTTGTCGCTACTACCACTAACGAGAATTGTGCCATCAAGGCTAATCACAGCAGTATTAACTGAGGATGAATGCCAAAGTGTGCAAATGCGATCGCCTTTGTCTAGGTTCCAAATCTTGATTTTGTTACTACCACTGGCAAGAAATTTTCCGTCTGGACTGATCACCACAAAATTAACTGGTTTTTGATGTCCTAAGAGAGTGTGGAGTAATTTGCCAGTAGCAAGATGCCATACTTTGACATTACTTCTAGGAGTATCGCAACTGCCAACGGCGAGGAAATTCCCATCGGGACTAACAGCAATTGATGAAACTTTTCCTAAATTGTCAGTCAGGGTGCGAATTGCTTTGCCAGTATTGAGATTCCATACCTTGATGGTTTTGTCTGTACACCCGCTTACTAAAGTCTGCCCATCAGGACTAATGGCGACAGATGAAACTTTGCCGGAATGCCCTGTTAGGGTGTGACGCAGATCAGCATATTCTTGTTGCCGTTTATGTTTAAGGTTGGCGATCGCTTGCAAAAGTCCCTCCACATGGGAAATACTTTGACTATCGCCAACTGCCGCAAAATATTCTCTTAACTTTTCAATATATTCCTCGTCTTCTATCTTGACAGCTGATTGCATTGTCTGTAAAGGATGACGAAGTTGCTGTTGTGGTACTTGGCGCAGTTGCAACCATGTGTTAATGGAGTAATCAATCTGTTCCTTGGCTAAAGTGCGATCGCTAAGGTAGGATAAACTCTGGGCTAATTGCAAAGCCAACTCAGGAATCCAGTAACGTCGTACCTCTAGTGCCTGGTAAACTTGTTTGTACCCGGAGGCAATTGCTTGCACGGATTGTAA
>CAZZXJ010000832.1:0-2673 GCA_964657905.1 uncultured Stigonema sp. | reverse complement strand
TAAATAAACCTACCATTTCAAACACGCACAAGCTTTGATATATAAACATGAGTGAGTTTTGACTTTTGACGATCGCCGAACTGTACTAGCACCATTATTTATTTTTGGTCCGGCCGATAGTAAAACTCCCGACACAGAAAATTAGATTGGCTACCATCCTTGAACTTATGAAACGCGGCAATGACCCACAAGCCTTTGTTCATGTTAGCTGCCAAAAAGGATTCCACTGAATCGAGATCGTATCGTACAGAGAAAGCCTTCTCACCAATATTATCAACGAACGGCGTCACCTCAGTCTTACCCCAATCTTCAGGTGACTCAGTACCATAAGCGTGCATAATAATTTGCTCATCATGCTTAGTCAGGGTAAATTTCTTGATCCATTTGGTCTTGTCGTTGGAGTTTATCCAGGTACCCAAAAAAGGCGTAAAATCAATAATAGTGTCCTTTTTAGGCTGGTCACCGTAAACTTCGTTTCGCTCCATCTTGAAATCTTCCTTAAACACTAGCGGTGAAAAAACTCGCGGCCAAAGTGGCTGGTTCGACCACTCCCATCCAAGTAACGGGTATAGGACTGAATGACCAAAATCCCTAGTTTTTGATTTGCCACTAGATGCGTCTCAATTCCGTCCAGGTTGTAAAAAGAGTGGAATCCACCTGCTATGAGTGAGGTTCCTGTGCCGTAAGGCACAGCCTCAACCTCACCCCAATCAATTGGCTCTGGCTCGTTAGCTCCATAACCCCTAAACGTAAGACGACCGTTCTGTTCAGTCAAGATTACTCGAACCAAGTAACTAGTGTTCGGCTCAGTATTGACCCAATTACCAACTAGGGGCGAAAGATTGAGCGGCATTTCCGTGCTGGACCGTTGGTCAGCCTTCATGTGAAATGCGTATTGGGTTATTTGTTTCACGCTTTAAGTCTCTACTTAATTATCGCGTTAGTCTATAAGCTGATTATATCAAGATTTAGGGCAACCTCGTTACTTAATTTAACCAAAGATTAGATATCTCTATTTACAGCGATTCAACCGCTTTCTTTAAGCGGACGCGATCGCACTTTAAGTGTAAAAAATTCTGTCAGTTCCCATCTTCCACATAAGCAAACCGACAAACTATTATGGACAGACATCTAGAGCTAATTTTCAACTCCTCAGCCGCCGCCGTGAATGCTTACAATATCTTCAAAATCGGAAAATTTGCACCGCTTCATCAAGATCCAGGTTTTCGCCTGTCACAAATAAGTCTAAATGCTCATTGTATTTCATTCAACTGCAAAATAACAGACCTTAATTCTATTCTTGGCAAGTTGACTTGGGATGAACTTGGCGATATCTCGGTAATCAGCGACTTAATTCAAGTACATATTGCTGTTATTGACGCAGACCAATCAATCAATACTGAATGATTTCTTAAGATCTCAAATAATGCCTTGATATGATCTCGTTCAAATCACCAAGGCGATCGCTTGCTAAAAATACGGCACTACCAAAACTTAATCCCTGGAAATAACCATTGGGAATGGGTAAACCAATAACTTTTATTCTGACTCCAGATTAGCGTCAGATGTCAATTTTTCGCAGAACTATCGCCATCCGTGGAGAAGAGCGTGAACACTATTACCGCTTCACCAAGTAGCTAAATAAATCATCAATAACTCGATTAGCTGATAGATAGCTACCAGTGAGCCAATAAAATGCATCAACTATATAGACTTTACCCTGCCTGACAACATTAAGCTTTGACCACAAAGGTTCTGCCAGGAGTTGATGGACAGCAATCTTTGACTCAGCAGGGTCTTTGAAGCCGTAGCGCACTATAAATAGGATATCCCCATCTATCTGGGTGAGAACTTCTGGAGATATATTGTAGCCAACGGGGTTGCCCCCTTTCTTTTGAGTTGCTATAGCATCCAGATTTTGCGAAGGAGGACGCATTAGACCGGCATCCTCTAAGATCACTCCAAAGAATGCACCCTTGGTTAACGGGTTAATCGTCTCTGGGATGAGGCGCACGACGGAAACTACAGTCTTTTTGAGTCGGGAACCCATCTTTTCTTTGAACTCGGCTAAGCGTAAGTCATAATTATCTATTAAACGTTTTGCTGTCTCAGTTTTCCCCAGAGCTTTTGCCATTGGCATAAACGGTTTTTTCCAGTCTCCATTGCTTTGCATCTTAACCAGAACGGTGGGTGCAATGTGAGACCATAAACTGTAAGTTTCCCGGTTCCGAGTCGTGCCCAAAATCAAGTCCGGCTTGAGAGTCATAACCTTCTCCATGTTCGGTGGCGTCAGAAGCGCGCCAATGTCTTGAATGCCGGGGTGCTTATCCTCTAACCCTAGCGACTGAAGAGTTGAAGCCAGACCTGGAGCACCCACCAGGTTGACTCCCAGAGCTAGAGGTATTTCCACGAGCCATGGATCTATGACGACCACTCGTTGAGGATGGACGGGAACTAGAGTCTGACCCATTGCGTGTTTGACTACGTGGACGGGCACAGGTGATGTTTGACTTGAGGAAACAACGCCTACGCGGGTCGGTAATTGACGACCAAAAGAGCTGCAAGCAGAAACCACTAGGAGCGTGAGCAGCACAACGAAGTAGAACTTAGGCATATGATTGACAAAGTGAACAAGATACAGATTGTGGCAGAGCGACGACAGCTAGGTGCGAT
>CAZZXJ010000831.1:0-2676 GCA_964657905.1 uncultured Stigonema sp. | reverse complement strand
AGGAACTACGCTTCTACAGCCATCTGATTTACAAGGAGCACTGATGGAGACTTCTGTTGATCGCATTCGCGAGTTAGCACAAGAAGAATATCCTTGGCTAGAAGCCCTAAAACCAAGTCTCTTAGGTCTTGAAGTCCCTATTGAAAAAACCAAGTTTTTGGAAGCACTTACAACTACACAATGGAGTGAACAATCAGCAAAACGCCCACCAACTTCAAAACCGGAGGAAGTTTTGAGCTATTTACTGCAACTTGGAATTGTTGAAAGCCGTTCTGATGGGCGCATTAATATGCCTGAAATTTACCTGTATGGATTTAAAGTAAAACGGCGGGGTGGAATTAAACGTCCAAAATAATGCGTAATTGATAATGACGAATTACGAATGTTGCTTGTCGCACCCCAACTTAGGGTAAACTCGATAACTCATCAATACGGGCGAAAACAGCATAAGCAGGACTACGCTGGCTAACTTTTGTCAAAAGGGCAATCGCTTCTGGAACACGAGAATGGTGAGCTAAGTATGGGAGAATATGAACAAGAGCGAAAGCACTATACTCAGTATTAGACTGGCAGTATTCTAAAAGAAGTTCGATAGCTTCACTGTTACCAGTCTTTTGAGCAATCCCTAGCAAAGAAAGCATATTTCCAACACGCTGGGTGCGGTGTTTGATCAACTCTTTTCTCGTGCCGTGTTCGGAATTGAGGTCAAATATACGTTCAACCTCCTTCCCTCGTGCATCTAGACCTTTAACCATAGCACCATCTACTGAATCCCAGGAAAACTGGATATGTTTATTTATATCCGTCACCCCGTCAGTTGGATCAATAAGCATTGGATTGCCATTTGCGTCGAGTGGGAATTGTGTAGCCTTATGTCCAGCATCGTTGCATTTTTGACATGAGAGTAAGAGATTGCTCCACTCAAAAGTCAAATTAACGCACCTTGGATTTCCTTTTGGACAAAAGTGTTCAATATCACCATATCCTGTAGTTGTGACCTGACTTTCACAGTAAGCACATTTCCCATGAAACATCCGCTCTAGAGCGTCTTTAATATCTTTATGTCTGTACTTATTCCTAGCTTTCTCAACATTCTTTTCAGCCCTAGCGATATCTTCTTTGCTTGTAGATGGATTAGCCTTGACTGTCTCTAAATTAGCCATAGCTTGCTGTAGATTATCCAACCACCTATTAGCATTTCGTCTCAGAACAGTTGGTGGTTCTTGTGGCCTAGATACAACAATCAAGGCAGATTTGCCTCCAAAAAAGCCTTAGTACGAGCTTCTAAACTACCTGGCTCAGGAGGACCACCAATTGGCTGTGCTTCTTTCATGAATTGCCTGAGTTGCTCGTACTCCTTTTGTTCTTGCTCCATGAGATCATTTATCTTGTTTCTAAGTTCGTAATAACGATTGATTTTATCCTGTGAGGCGGGAGAATGGGTGGACTCTAAGCCAAAAGCTTGACTTCTAAGAATATAGTCAGAATCATAAGCTGAAATATTCTGGATTTGCTTAACTTCAACCTCCCCACCTACTAACTCTAAGCGAAGAGTAAGGGCATTTTCTCCTCCTCCAGCTGCCACAAGAGGACTATGGGTAGCGACGAAAAACTGGAGATTTGGAAAGATATCTCGCAACCAACCAGCAATCTGTCTTTGCCAGGATGGGTGCAGGTGGATATCTAGTTCATCGATCAACACAACACCGGATGCTAGGGTTGGATCTTCCAAATCGGGAAACGCCTGAAGTAAGCGCCAGATTAAATCCCCTGCAAGCGCTATGACGCTGCGAAAACCATCAGACAAACTAATAGTTGGAACTTTTTGACCATTTACACTGAACTGTATCAAACCATCAGCAGTTACCTCAGCAATCTTTGCGTCTCCAGGAAGAAGCCTTTCAATCACTGCTTCCCCGACCTTTCGCATTTGTCTCGCTTTTGTGTCGCTAGCATCTTTAGCAATCCGAAATTCCAGGTAAACCATCCACCGCTCAAATGAGCTTAAGGCGCTGTCTTCATCAAACTGTGTGATAAAGTTACTAGATCGCTTTGCAGGCTCTAAACTGGGTATCAAAACTTGGTTTACTCGCGTAAGTCTACGGAATGCGCCATAACCTACAGCAAACCATCCTCTACTGTCTGAGGCAAAGGCATTTGTTCGTAACCAACTGAGAATTTTTGATGGTTCTTCAATTAGCGCAGGTTCTGTATAAGTTTCCTTTTCTTTACCAACTTGAACGGGTATTCCACCAGTAACAAAGTAGGTATAGGAAAAAGTTTTCCGTACTTTACTTTCACTGAAAACTCCGGCATCAGTGTCTGCTTGGTGCAGAACCGCACTTAGTTTTCCTGGGTTAGAGGGGACGCGAACCCAGCCAGTAGGACGTGGGAGGAGTTCTTTTGCCGCTTCAGGTCCTGCTAAAAGTAGTGCTAGTGCCTGAATTAACGTACTTTTTCCGACTCCGTTTTCCCCTAATAAGGTAATCCAAGAGTAGGGTTTTGCCTTATAACCTGTGCTGCTATTACGAGTAAAAAGTATCTTTTGTTCCCGAAAACACTTGATGTTGGTGAGAGTAATGCTTTCAACCCACATTATTGTTGTCCTTAAGACCGTTGATTAAGTACCTATGCAAAATTAATTATATATTTTTCTCCAAAATCTCGAATAACTTT
>CAZZXJ010000830.1:0-2685 GCA_964657905.1 uncultured Stigonema sp. | reverse complement strand
TGTCTCACCGCCTACGCGGACTCACAGAAAATCAAGGGTTTGAAACCCGCGTTCGTCGTTCGCGAAGCGTCTCCGTAAGGAGAAGACGTTGCCGTTCGCGTCAGCGTCTCCCCTTGGGAGAAGGCTAGGCGGGTTTTGTATGTGTAGCCGCGACTTACAGTCGCCAGGTGCAAGATGTGAGATAAGCGATCGCAACTACGCGTTCACGTGAGAAGGGAAAGACTCTTCCTGTAGGTTGTGCTGTCGTGGTGGAAGGGTAATCTCAATCCTTCGGTCTAGGGCGTCGGCAATCTTTTGCAGCATGGAGAGTGAGTGACCCTCGTAGTCGGCGTCTTCAAGACGAGCGATATTCGGCTGCTTTGTACCGACAAGGAGAGCTAGTTCTTCTTGAGTGAGTCCCGCTTCCATTCGCGCTTCGTAGATAAGTTGAGCAACTTTCGCATTGATGGATGCCTCAGCGATCATGGCATGAAGCTCAGGGTCGTCGCCGGTGATTCTATTGATGATGGTGCGTGCGTTACTTGTTTTCGGCATGTCATTCTTCCTCTTGGTAGGTATACCCTTCGGGGTCATCTTTAAATCGCTCTTTGCGCTCTATCGCTCGTTCGATGTCAACATCTGGTACAATCCCTCCTTCTTTGATGAGTGAATGAGCAAGGATGGCGACGTTTTGCCCATGAAAGAAGTAGAGAATGCGATACTGCACGTGTCCATGCTTTGCCCTTAACTCCCAAATATCATCTCGCAGGTAGTCGGCGGCAGGGCGTCGGAGTTCATACCCAAACTCGATCAGCAAGTCAATCCGAGCAACGCAGTTTGAATATCCTTTGAGATTCTGCTTCCGAAGCTTTTTCAGCCATTCGACCACAGGCGCTTTCCCTTTTTCTTTTTCTTGATAGAAAAGCACCTCTGTCGTCGGCATTTACCTTGTTGTCCTCAACTATATCAAATTTGATATGTAATCAGCAACAATATATCATAATTACGGCGTTGCTGAATCAAGATATGAATTGTGAAAATCACGATTTTGTAGAGACGCGATTAATCGCGTCTCTACAAGGGTTTGGTAAAATTACAAATCTGTAACTAAACGTAATTCATTACTAAATTCAGCAACGCCATAATTACGTCTCTACTTGGATTTTGGTCGGCACGTAAAATTATTTTCATACACGGAATCAGCAACACCAATTTTTTTAAGAGAAAAAGTCAACCTCTGAGTTGCATTTATCTAAGATACGTTACTATAATGGAGATAAGTCGTAGTCGTTATGAGTTTATATAAGTAGTCATGACCAACCCAACAGTAGAAAACGTAGTCATTATAGGTTCTGGACCAGCAGGGTACACAGCCGCGATTTATGCGGGACGGGCTAACCTCAAACCCGTTGTCTTTGAAGGCTTCCAAGCCGGGGGTTTACCTGGTGGACAGTTGATGACAACCACTGAGGTGGAGAACTTTCCGGGATTTCCTAGCGGAATTACCGGACCAGAACTGATGGATAAAATGAAAGCCCAGGCAGAGCGTTGGGGAGCGGAGTTATATACTGAGGATGT
Source organism: uncultured Stigonema sp. (assembly GCA_964657905.1). Taxonomy (GTDB): domain Bacteria; phylum Cyanobacteriota; class Cyanobacteriia; order Cyanobacteriales; family Nostocaceae; genus Stigonema. The sequence continues at coordinate 1,128 of CAZZXJ010000830.1, read as the reverse complement.
GATTCAGGTAGACTTAAGTCAGCGTCCTTTTACTGTCCGCTCAGAAGAACGGGAATTTAAAACCAACACCATTATCATTGCCACGGGTGCCACAGCAAAGCGCTTAGGTCTACCCAATGAACATGAATTCTGGAGTCGGGGAATCTCTGCTTGTGCGATCTGCGATGGCGCTACACCTATTTTCCACGGAGCAGAATTAGCTGTCATCGGTGGTGGAGACTCAGCAGCGGAAGAAGCGATTTACCTCACCAAATATGGCTCTAAAGTGAATTTGCTAGTGCGGACAGAGAAAATGCGGGCTTCTAAAGCCATGCAAAACCGCGTTTTGAGTAACCCGAAAATCCACGTTCACTGGAACACAGAAGCAGTGGATATTTTTGGTAACGAAAAGCACATGGATGGAGTGAAACTCCGCAATACCAAAACATCTGAAGAAAGCGCACTGCACGTCAAGGGTTTATTCTACGCCGTTGGTCACAATCCCAACACATCTTTATTCAAAGGTCAAGTAGAACTGGACGACGTGGGTTACGTCGTCACCAAGCATGGTTCACCAGAAACAAGTGTAGAAGGGGTTTTTGCCGCAGGCGACGTGCAGGATCATGAGTATCGTCAAGCAATTACGGCGGCGGGTAGTGGCTGTATGGCAGCGATGTTGGCAGAACGCTGGTTGTCATTCAATGGTTTAATTCAAGAATTCCATCAAAAGGCGGAAACTCCAGATAATGAATTAGAACCTCAACCAGCCGAGAAGAAAACCGACGAACAGCTAGATGCTGAATTTGATTTGAATGCGACCCGCCATCAGGGAGGTTATGCTTTGCGGAAGCTGTTCCACGATAGCGATCGCCCACTCGTTGTCAAATACGTCTCTCCTGGTTGCGGTCCTTGCCATACCCTAAAACCAATTTTAAATAAAGTGGTGGATGAATTTGACGGCAAAATTCACTTTGTCGAAATTGACATTGACAAAGACCGAGACATTGCTCAAAGTGGTGGCGTTACAGGAACGCCAACAGTTCAAATCTTCAAAAACAAGGAACTAGTAAAGGAACTCAAAGGCGTCAAGCCCAAGAGTGAATACCGCCAGTTGGTTGTAAACAATCTTTAATGGGGAGTGGGGAGTAG
>CAZZXJ010000829.1:0-2706 GCA_964657905.1 uncultured Stigonema sp. | reverse complement strand
AATAGGGCATAGGGAATAGGGCATGGGGCATGCCCCATTTCCTAATAAGTATGTGCAAAAACAAATCTTTTTGGGAACACTATGGTTGTCAATTAACTTAAGGAATATTATATCTATGTCTTTAGAGCAACTCCAGCCTGCTACTGGGCAACAAGCAAGTGTCTACTTGCCTTACATTCAAGGTAATAAACGCAACGGATTGCCATACGCTATTAGTCTCTATCAAAAAGGTGTTTTGGAGGGACAGCGCAAAATAGAAGGTAGTGATAATGTTCCTTTTATAGCTACTTGGAATGTTGCCACCCTACCCTCAGACTTAACCCGTTGCCGCATCCAGTTTGATAGCAATGCTGAGCTAAGTTATGAACTGATGATGGCAAGTTTCGAGTTTATGAGTTTTTTAATTGAACTTTACGAAAATAATAAGCGCTATCGTGCTATCGATTTTCCCCAGATATTTTACCGCAAGCTGCTGCGTATAGAGGAATGACTGGGATATCGCAATATAACTTAACAATTTTGGGTAATGCCTGCCAAGGAGCAAATAAAAACCACTATTTTGAGCTAGAAAAACCGAAGCTCGTTGGGATACTGTTCTTGTAACTGAGGTTAGGAACAACTCCAATGGCATAGTTAGACCTAAAATTAGGAAACACCCAGATGGGTTCTACATAGCTATCAGCAATTAGCTACAATCAAGCTGACTGCTGAATGCTAACCGTTGAAAGCTACTTGACTTTTGAAATGGGAGTGCATGTGTGCCAAAATCTGCTAAATATTTGCTGATTGGATCAACGCAGGCTTACAGCGGTAAATCTGCAACGGTTCTGGGTTTATCTCATCAACTACAGCAAAAAGGACTGGATATTACCTATGGCAAGCCGTTAGGTACGTGTTTGTGTGAATCTAATGGAACCGTTGTAGAGGAAGATGTCCAGTTAATTGCAGTTGCCCTCAATCTAGCGAAAAATCGCGTTGCACCCACTCTGCTTACTCTTGATGAAGTAACCGTGCAGAAACGTCTACGCGGCGAAGACCAAACAGATTATCGGCAGTCGCTGGCAAAATATCTACAAATGCCCTCTGGTGATTTGGTGTTACTGGAGGGACCTGGCGATTTGTCAGAAGGCAGTTTGTTTGATTTATCTTTGCTACAAGTAGCTGAAGTAGTTGATGCTGCTGTGCTTTTGGTAGTTCGGTATAAATCATTACTTTCAATTGAAGCGCTCTTGTCTGCCAAACAGCGTATGGGTGTTCGCTTGCTTGGTGTTGTCATCAACGATATTCCTAGGGCACAACTACAAACCACTAATGCTACCATCCGCCCGTTTTTGGAACAACAGGGCATTCCTGTGCTGGGGATGTTGCCGAAAAACGACTTGTTACGCAGTGTTAGTGTTAGCGAATTGGTAAAGCAGTTAAATGCAGAAGTTCTTTGCCGCAGCGATCGCCTAGACTTGATGGTAGAAAGTTTGGCAATTGGAGCGATGAATGTCAACGCGGCAGTTAAGTACTTCCGCAAACGCCGGAATATGGCGGTGGTGACAGGAGGCGATCGCGTGGAAATTCAGCAAGCTGCTTTGGAAACTTCCACCCAATGCCTGATTCTCACCGGACAACTACCTCCTCCTTTCTTCATCCTCAATCGTGCTGAAGAACTTGAAATCCCCATTTTATCGGTTGATTTGGATACTCTTACCACAGTGGAAATTGTTAACCGTACTTTTGGTCAAGTACGCCTCCACGAAGCGATTAAAGTCGAGTGCATTCGCCATTTGATGGCTGAACATTTTGATATTGACCGCTTGTTGTCTCAACTGAGTTTAAATCCAGCAGTAGCGAAACCCTAGAAACTAGTACAAGGAGTCAGAAGTCAGCAGAAAATATATAGATAGATGCTTGTTTTAACCTGTTTCTAACTGTCTAGCGCTGAGGAACTGGCCCATTCTCTGTTGGGGATTTCTGGAAAAACGCTCTAAACCCTTGAAGGAAAGCCAATACTGAATCAGTCCAACCCCTTGCCAGTAGAAAAAAGTTTCTCCTCCCAAAAACCCCTTACCCCCTTACCCCCTGACTCACGTCTATAACTAAATTATTGATCCCATGGGACAACTAGCTTTGTAACTCCCCTGAGTCTGTTAAAATAACTTGGTCGTTTAATCAGATTCTGTCCGTCTTTGAGCCAGTCAATAGACCTCATCAACAACGTTGACACATTAGCGCAAGAACTGGCGACAATCCAGCAAACAGGTTCTAAGCGAATCGCCTTGCTGGGTTCCCGTCATGTGCCGATTACCCATCAGAATCTCATAGAGATGATGACCTATGCCCTAGTTTTATCGGGCAATCGGGTGATCACCTCTGGCGCTACAGGTACTAATTTCGCTGCTATTCGGGGAGCAATGCGGGCTGATCCCAATTTGTTGACAGTCATTCTACCCCAAAGCTTGGAACGCCAGTCCCATGAGTCGCGCCAGCAACTAGAACAGGTAATGCATCTGGTGGAAAATCCCGGTAACAATCATCTGTCTCTTGCCGAAGCTAGTTACCTATGCAACAAGGAGATTGTTTCCCGTTGCCAGCAACTAATCTGCTTTGCTTTTCACGACAGTCGCACTCTACTGCAAACTTGTAATGATGCCGAAGAACAAAGAAAAGTGGTGACGTTATTCTACTTTGATTAGTCATTTGTCCTTTGTCATTTGT
>CAZZXJ010000828.1:0-2709 GCA_964657905.1 uncultured Stigonema sp. | reverse complement strand
CCGGTACTCCGGCGTCAGCGTTAGCGACGAAGGAGCGTCACCCGAAGGGACTTTGTTTGTGTAACCGCGAATTCCATTCGCCAGGGCTTAAGTTGACACCAATGGGCACGGCTGTGCCCCTACGAGAAATCTATAATGTATCAAGATTTTAGTGAATTCGGATGAATCGATGCGCTAGGGCTTTCAGTAGATTATCCCTCTCAAGTATTGCGGCTAATTATATCGGCAGCTTTTTCAGCAATCATGATTGTGGGGGCATTAGTATTTCCACCAACGATATTTGTCATAATTGATGCATCAACTACTCGCAGCCCTTGTACTCCATGAACTTGCAGTTGGGCGTTGACCACCGACATTGGATCATTACCCATCTTGCAAGTACCAACAGGGTGATATAAAGTTTCCGCAGTGTTGCGAATGAAGTGGCGGATTTCCTCCTCTACTTGTACCTGAAAACCAGGGACTACTTCCTCACCCCGAAATCCGTCAAATGCGCTCATTTGTACTAGTTGGCGAGCTAGTTTTACGCCTGATACTAAAACTTGTAAATCGGCTTCATTAGACAAGTAATTTGGGTTAATAATTGGTGGTTCTAATGGATTACTTGAGCGTAAAGTAATGCTACCTTTGCTTTCGGGATATAACAGGGCTGGTCCTAATGTAAATCCATGTCCTTGAGGTCGGGTGAAGCCGTGGTCTAAATAGTAAACGGGAGCAAAATGGAATTGCAAGTCACTCATTTTTAATTCAGGTCTGGTTTTAACAAAACCTCCCGCCTCTGCGATATTTGTGGTCAGAGAACCTTTCTTAAAAACTAAATATTTTAGAATATTTTCAGGCTTTTCTGCATTAATGAGAGATACTGGTTTGGTACACTGGTAGGCAATAGGCACACCCAGATGATCTTGCAAATTTTGTCCGACACCAGGCAGATCCATAACTATCGGAATATCCAAAGATTTAAGGTGTTCAGCAGGACCAATTCCTGAAAGCATTAACAATTGAGGGGAGTTGATAGCGCCACCACTTAAAATCACTTCCTTAGAGATTTTTATTTGATGTTTTACACTATTATGAACGCACGTTAAAGCAACGACACGTGTTCCTTCAAAAAGTAGGTGGGTTACTTGTGCATTAGTCTGAATAGCTAGATTTGGTCGATGCCAAATCGGCTTCAAATAGGCAGCAGCAGTACTATGACGTTTACCGTTTTTCTGCGTGACTTGATAAAATCCCACTCCTTCCTGATTTGCTCCGTTGAAGTCGCTGTTTAAAGGTAAGCCAGCTTCTACGCCTGCTTTGACAAAGGCATGGGAAAGTGGGTTAATGGAGCGCAAATTAGCAACGTTGAGAGGTCCTCCTCTACCGTGATATTCATCAGCACCTCGTTCTTGGTTTTCAGCTTTTTTAAAGTAGGGAAGTACCTCTTTGGCACTCCACCCAGTGTTGCCTAAATCATGCCAACGATCATAGTCGCACCAGTTACCCCGAATATAGATCATGGCATTAATCGAGCTACTTCCACCTAAAACTTTTCCACGGGACCAGTAAAGTTGACGGTTATTCAGGTAAGGCTGTTTTTCTGTGTAGTAAGCCCAGTCATACTCGGTTTTAAACAGCTTAAAGAAAGTAGCAGGAATATAGATTTCTTGCTTTTTGTCGGGTTTTCCTGCTTCCAGCAGTAGTACTGTGGTTTTTGGATCTTCCGTAAGGCGGTTAGCTAGCACACAACCTGCTGAACCAGCACCAACAATCACATAGTCATACATGGAGGCAAATCTCTAAAACAATATCATCTGTGGAATTTTGTAAATTTATCTCTAGCCTAGAATGTATTATTTACATCAGTCTTAAGCTATGTACTGTATTTATGCCTATAGCCAGGTTAATCTCCAGTTGTAAATTTATTAAATGTTGTAAAGCAGGTGCTGGAAAGTTACTTTTGTAACACAGACAACTACTGTTTAGTAAGCAATTGGAGATTTTTATGACTTTTACTACTGACGACAAGACAAAACAAACTGTACAAAAGTTTCGCGGCTTTGATGTAGATACTCAGCTAGGTCTGCTGTGGTTCGGTTACCTAGACATCAAAAACAAACTCACACCAGTAAATGCAACTTCTTCACAAACAACCGCCGAAGCAGTATTTCACCAAATTGAAGCATTGCCCAAGGAAGAACAACTCCAAGCGCAGCGTGACATTGCTGGCGGTGTAGATAAGCCTATTAGCCGCACTTACGGCGCTTTAGATCCCAGCGCCAAGCTTGATGTATGGCTCAGACTGGCACAAGCGATGGAAAAGGGTACTGTGATTCAAGTACCCTCTGACTATCAATTGCCATCTGAAACAAAAGAGTTTGTAGATTCAATCCAAGGCTTGGATTTTGAGCAGCGCCTTGATTTTATGCGTAGTACAGCGTTTGAGATGGGTGTTAAGTAATAGAACGTCCAATTTCTAGTTACCAGGTAGCAGCCTGGTAACTAGAAAATCCCACATCCCCACCAATGCCAGTTCTGGTGTTGGTGGGGATAATTCTTGAAACTGAAGTACAGGCAGTTGTTATGTTTGCTGCGTCTGTCATTATGACCATATTAATTTAGAAAGTCTTGACAATTGACAGGTTAATTGGGGAAAATTATTAAGATAATTTACATACCGTCAACTTATGTAGAGACGCGAAATTTGAGCCAGCGCGCTGGTGGAGG
>CAZZXJ010000827.1:719-2713 GCA_964657905.1 uncultured Stigonema sp. | reverse complement strand
AACAACTAACAATATTCATTTTATGCATTTTGATGAAAATGAAGCGGTTTATGTCCGCGACTTAGGAATTGATGACATTGCCCCAGTTTACCACTTGGGGGAAGACTTATTTACCAGCGATCTATATCCTTACTTGTACAGAACCTGGGATGAGTGGGAGGTGATTGGACTTTATAATACAGACCCAGATTACTGCCTCGTTGCTGAAATAGAGGGACAACTAGCAGGATTCATTTTGGGAACCATCATTACCAAAGCGTCCTGGACTTATGGATACATTCTGTGGTTAGGAGTCAATCCTCAGTTTCAGCGTCGGAGAGTGGGAGACAAACTGGTTGATCAGGTAGTCGCCCGGATGATTGAAGATGGGGCGCGGTTCATGCTGGTAGACACCGATCCCACCAATACTTCAGCAGTCAAGTTTTTTAACCGTAAAGGTTTTGGTAATGTCCGCCAGCATGTTTTCTTGTCGATGAATTTAAGCGAGCACGAATATTATGGCAGACTAATTGAATACGAACATCAAAAAGCTGAAAGGGCAGGTTACAGGCGTTCTCGTCCTACCATACGCGGTACTCGCAAGTCCGATGGAATTGTTAGTGAAGTCGCCCTTAATTCTCTAGTAAGTGACTCTCCAATAACCGAAGAGCAAAAGCCGATTTAAGTTTGAGAGTTAGTAGGGTGGGCACTGCCCACCATTTCCTCAATAGGTGGGCAGTGCCCACCCTACTTAAGATTAGATGTATGCCAGAACAACAACAGTGGATTCTTGCACCAACAGAACAACCGCCAGAGTGGTTTATGCCAGCGGTAAAAAAGTACGCACCAACATCAAGTGGACATTATGCGGCGCAGTTGCTCTGGCAAAGGGGAATACAAGATGATGCACAACTAGCGTCTTTTGTCAACCCTCAAGCTTATAAACCAGCTAGTCCGTTGGAGTTTGGTGAAGAAATGCGAATGGCGGTGAATCGGTTGAAACTCTCCAGTGAGGCTGGTGAAAAAATTGCTATCTGGGGAGACTTTGACGCTGATGGTATCACCTCCACTGCTGTGCTGTGGGATGGCTTGGGACAGTTTTTCAATCAGAACACGCAGTTAATTTACTACATCCCCAATCGCTTAACAGAATCCCACGGACTTAACTGTCAAGGAATTGATAACTTAGTCAAGCGAGGTTGTCAGTTAATTGTGACTTGTGATACTGGCAGTACAAACACTAGTGAAATTGCGTATGCAAAACAGCTAGGTGTAGATATTATAGTTACAGATCACCACACGCTGCCTCCACTCCGCCCACCAGTCACGGCAATTATTAATCCTCGTTATTTACCAAGTACACATCAGCTGTTTCATCTTTCTGGGGTGGCGGTAGCTTACAAGTTAGTGGAAGCCCTTTATCAAACCTTGCCCAATGTCCCGCAACAGCCACTAGAAGATTTATTGGATTTAGTGGCGGTTGGGCTAATTGCTGATTTGGTGCAGTTAAATGGAGATTGCCGCTATTTGGCACAGTTGGGAATTCAACGACTACAAGCGGATTTTAAACAGCCACCGTCAACTCGGCGGCGTCCGGGGGTAGGGCGATTATTGGAATTGTGCCAGAAAAGTGGCGATCGCCCTACAGATATTTCTTTCGGTCTTGGTCCCCGAATTAATGCCGTCAGTCGCATTCAAGGTGACGCCAGCTTCTGCGTGGAATTACTGACGAGTCGCGACGAAAAGCGCGTTAATCAACTAGCAGAAGTCACAGAACTAGCGAACACGCGCCGTAAGTCTTTACAGAAAGACGTTGCCCAGCAAGTAGCCCAAAAGCTTAAACAAATAGACTTATCAACCACCAATGTTATCGTGCTTGCAGATCCCCAATGGCCCGTAGGCGTCTTGGGCTTAGTCGCTGGGCAAGTAGCACAAGAGACAGGTCGCCCGACGATTTTGTTGAGTACAGAGGGAATGGGGAAAATAAGAGAGGGAGAGGGGGAGAGAGGGAGAGG
>CAZZXJ010000827.1:0-709 GCA_964657905.1 uncultured Stigonema sp. | reverse complement strand
AATTCCCCCACTCTCCCCCTCCCCCTATCCCCCCCTCTTGCCCGTGGTTCTGCCCGTTCAGTTAACTCGGTAGATTTATACCAATTGGTAAAAGATCAAGCCCATCTGTTGCATCGGTTTGGGGGACATCCTTTTGCTGCTGGGTTAAGTCTCCCAGTAGAGAATATTCCTTTATTTACAGAGGCGATTAATCAGCGGTTGCGCCAATCTCTAGGAGGTGCAACCTTGATACCAACGGTGCAAGCGGACTTAGCGGTTCATGTTGCGGACTTGGGGAAGGAGTTATTCTTAGAACTAAAACTACTAGAACCTTGCGGCATGGGTAACCCCGTGCCAAAACTGCTGCTTCAAAACTGCTGGTTTGAAAATGCTTGGCATCGCAATCAGCAAGATTCACAGGGGAAAAAGGTACAGTACATCAAAACCGAGTTTGACATTCGCGACGACTCTATTAAAAGCCCTTTTCCTGGTGTTTGGTGGGGACATTACAAGGAAGAATTACCATCAGGACAGTGTGATTGTATAGCGGAACTGGACTACAACACCTTCAAAAAACGCTACGAAATCAGACTCATCGCCGTGCGTCCTCGTGTAGACTCAGCACCCAACACTCAGCACTCATCATCAATATTAGATTACCGTAATAAACCCATTCCCCATGACGCCAGATGCTTCAACGCGGGGAACCCGCGCAACGCACTGGCTCCCC
>CAZZXJ010000826.1:0-2720 GCA_964657905.1 uncultured Stigonema sp. | reverse complement strand
TTCCGACGCCGGAGTACCGGCTAACGCTTCGCTATCGCTACCGCAACGCTTACGCCAGTTGCTCTACTTGGCGAAACCCCAAGACCGCACTGGCTCAGCGTTTCGGGCATAGGGCATAGGGCATAGGGCAGAGGAAACGCATTCATGCCCTATGCCTACGACTGCACTTTTGTGGGATGAGTTCAAATTAAGTTCATCCACCAGGTAACTTAAGGCGCTTTGAATCTGGGACGGCTATATCCCACTCCGAATCATGCACTTTAAGTCTAAGCCATATTTTTATGCGCTCTGATTGGCTCCACCCGTACAATTTCCCCATCTACAAGCTCGAATATGCCATAACCATCTGGGTACTGTTCCAGAAACTGCTCAAAAGTTAGCTTTTTCGCTGTGGTATTCGTCATATGCGATCGCACTCTCGCTCTCAATGATTGCTGCTTCCAATCTAGCTTTTTTGATTGTTGGGTATGGCTGTTGCTCAATCAGTGTCATTAGTCATTGGTCAATAGTCCAATGACTAATGACCAATGACCAATGACTAAAAGTCAGCATTTTCTGGTGTACGTGGAAACGGAATCACATCACGGATATTTCCCATCCCTGTCATAAATTGCACGAGTCGTTCAAAACCCAGTCCAAAACCAGCATGGGGGACAGTACCGTAGCGACGTAAGTCAAGATACCACCACAAATCTTCTGTCTTCAGACCTTGAGCTAGGATGCGGCGTTCTAAAACTTCTAGGCGTTCTTCCCGTTGGGAACCACCGACAATTTCACCAATTTTTGGTGCGAGGATGTCCATTGCAGCAACGGTTTTTTCATCGTCGTCTAAGCGCATATAAAATGCTTTGATTTTGGCTGGGTAATTACTAACGATGACAGGCTTTTGGAATTGCTCACAAAGATAGCGTTCGTGTTCTGATTGTAAATCTAAGCCCCAACTTACCGGATATTCAAACTTGGCGTCGGCCATTTCTAGAAGGGCGATCGCAGTAGTGTAAGTTATGCGCTCAAATTGATTGTTAATAATGTTGTCCGCCGTAGCCAACACAGTATTATCAATGCGCTGATTGAAAAATTCCATGTCTTCTGGGCAAGTTTCCATCACATATTTGAAAATGTGCTTGAGAAACGCCTCGGCTAAATCCATATCCCCTATGAGATCACAAAATGCCATTTCTGGCTCTACCATCCAAAATTCTGCTAAGTGGCGGGAGGTATTGGAATTTTCTGCACGGAAGGTAGGACCAAAAGTGTAGACGTTACTAAACGCCATCGCCATGACTTCTGCTTCTAGCTGACCGCTGACTGTTAAATATGTCGGTCTACCAAAAAAGTCTTTGCTATAATCTACTGCTTGCATTTCCGTGCGCGGGATGTTCTTGAGATCTAAACTGGTAACGCTAAAAAGTTCCCCCGCACCTTCACAATCGCTAGCCGTGATGATGGGAGTGTGTACCCATAAAAAGCCTCTTTCTTGAAAGAACTGGTGAATCGCAACCGCTACAGCGTTTCTAACGCGGAAAACTGCACCAAAAGAATTGGTACGCCCTCGCAAATGTCCAATTGATCGCAAAAACTCAAAGGAATGGCGTTTTTTTTGCAGGGGATAAGTATCGGGATCAGCTTCCCCGTGGACGATCACCTTCTCGGCTTTCAACTCAACTCGCTGTCCTTTACCAAGAGAAGCCACCAGTACCCCAGCCACTTCCATTGCAGCACCGGTATTCAGCTTTTTCAAGATATCGTCGTAGTTTGGTAAATCCTGATTGAGTACAACTTGCAAATTAGCCAAGGATGAGCCGTCGTTGACTTCAATAAAAGTAAACCCTTTCAACTCCCGTTTTGTCCGAACCCAGCCTTGAACTATAAGCGACTCATCAGGTTGACCATTTCGCAATATTTCTGCAATCCGTCGATTTACCATATCATCCAGCAAAAGACTTTAATATCCAGCCTATGATAACGCCCAATCCGCCAAACCGGACGGCTTGCCAGAAAGGTTTCTTAAGGCTACCCCAGGAAAATAACTGACTTTCTAAGTTAAGTTCTAGCACTTCCAACTGCTGTTTAATTTGCCTTAACTCGGCTTTCATTCCTGGTAATTTATTCTGACGCAGTTTTTTGAGGCGTTGTTGTAATTCTGCTTTCAGGGACTTGTCCGCTTGCACTTGAGTGTAGCGTTCTTTCAATGACAGGAGCGATCGCTCTACTTCCAATAATTCTTGTTCAAAATCTGGTTCCTGATTTTCCTCACTAGATGGGAGGAACGGTTGAGATGGCGGCTTCATTTACAAGTTGTAAACTAAGATTAAATGTAATGCCAACAGTCATTAGTCATTAGTCATCGGTCATTGGTCATTAGCTTTTGACAAATGACCGATGACTAATGACAAAGAACAAAGGACTTAGTATCATGTCTCAATCAACTCAGCTGCCTAAAACCAGTCAACTGAATGAATTTAGTACCCTCGAACTAGCCCAAGCTGTTATGGAGAGGCTGAGTATTTCTCCTAACGATTGGCATCGCCTCAAGTCTAACCGCAAAGTTCGCGCCAGTGAACAAGCAGCAGCTGCCCTTGTGTTTCTCCTCAAAGACGAACCACAAGAAGCTTTACAAAGACTCCAGCAAGCAACTGGTTGGTTAGATCGCTCTATTTCTGCACCACCCTGTCCGACTCACGGACAGAAGGGGGAGTAGGGAATTAAAAATTAAAAAT
>CAZZXJ010000825.1:0-2721 GCA_964657905.1 uncultured Stigonema sp. | reverse complement strand
AGAAACTCTCGAAGTGCCACTAAATTTGAAACAGGGGCTAGTCAAACTCAGCCAGGAGCATAAAGCCACCTTATTCATGACACTGCTTGCTGCGTTCAAAGTTTTACTGCATCGCTACACAGGGCAAACAGATATCGTAGTCGGCTCAGCGATTGCCAACCGTAACCGCTCTGAGATAGAGCCTTTAATTGGCTTTTTTGTCAACACTCTGGTGTTACGTACGCAGTTAGAAAGCAATCTCTGCTTTGATGAGTTACTCAAACAAGTACGGGAAGTCACATTGGGAGCCTATGCTCATCAAGACTTGCCCTTTGAGCGGCTGGTGGAGGAACTACAGCCAGAACGCCACCTCAATACCAACCCATTAGTTCAGGTGATATTTGCTCTTCAGAATGCACCGATGGAGGAGTTACAACTCAAAGGGCTGCAATTGAGTCGGTTAGAGTTGGAGTACAAAACGACACGCCTGGACATGGAATGGCACGTGTGGGAGCAGCCGCAAGGTTTACAAGTGATGGTAGCTTACGCAAGCGATTTGTTTGCACAAGAGTCTATCAAGAGGATGTTAGGGCATTTCCAAACATTATTGGAGGGGGTAGTCGCTAATCCACAACACCAAATATGGGAGTTGCCACTACTGAGTGCCACACAGCAGCAACAACTGCTAGTGAAGTGGAATAACACCGTGATGGAATATCCTAACCACAACAAGTGCTATGAACTATTCGAGGCACAGGTAGAACGGACACCAGATGCCGTGGCGCTGGTGTTTGAAGACCAGCAACTCACTTACAATGAGTTAAATGTGCGGGCCAATCAATTAGCCCACTACTTGCAATCAATGGGCGTAGCTCCCGAGGTATTAGTTGGGTTGTGTGTGGAGCGCTCAATCGAGATGGTAGTGGGGCTGTTGGGGATACTCAAGGCAGGAGGGGTTTATGTGCCAATAGACCCAAATTATCCTCAAGAACGTCTGAGTTTCATATTGTCAGACGCTCAAGTATTGGTGCTGTTGACGCAACAACGACTCATTGAGAAACTACCAGAACATGGGGCGGTTGTGATTTGTCTAGACACCAACTGGTATAATCTTATCCAAAACAGTAAGAACAACCCTGTCAATCATGTCACATCTGACAACCTGGCTTACATAATCTACACTTCTGGGTCTACTGGCTTGCCCAAGGGGGTTCAAATTTCACATGGTGCTTTAGTAAATTTCTTATTTACTATGGGCGAGCAACCAGGAATGACAGCAAAAGATATAGTCCTCGGGCTCACCACTTTCACCTTTGACATGGCTGGCTTGGAACTTTTTCTACCAATAAGTGTAGGTGCCTGCCTAGTGATAGCAAGGCGTGAAGTGGCTTCTAATGGTATAGAATTATTGGATTTGCTGGTTAGCTCTGGTGTCACACTCATGCAAGCAACCCCAGCGACCTGGCGATTACTTCTCGAAGCTGGGTGGCCTAGTTGCAATCAATTAAAAATACTTTGCGGGGGTGAAGCTTTACCAACTCACCTAGCCAAACAATTGCAAGCAAGAAGTAGTTTCCTGTGGCATCTTTATGGACCAACAGAGACTACCATCTGGTCAACAATTTATCATATTGAGTCTGAGGATAGTTTGATTTCCATTGGTCGTCCCATTGGCAACACTCAGGTTTATATTCTAGATCGCCATCTCCAACCAGTCCCTATTGGTGTGCCTGGGGAAGTGCACATAGGTGGTGCGGGATTAGCGCGAGGCTACCTCAATCGTCTTGATTTGACAGCAGAGAAATTCATCCCCAATCCTTTCAGCGACCAACCAGGGAAACGTCTGTATAAAACCGGAGATTTAGCACACTATTTACCAAACGGTAACATTGAGTTACTCAGTCGCATCGATCATCAGGTGAAAATACGTGGGTTCCGCATTGAGTTGGGAGAAATTGAAGCCAACCTCAGCCAACATTCAGATGTGCGTCAGACTGTAGTCATTGCAAGAGAAGACGTTCCCGGCGATCAACGTTTAGTTGCCTACATTGTCCCGCATCAGGAAAGTGCACCCACAATAAGTGACCTACGCTCCTTCCTAAAGGACAAGTTGCCCGAATACATGGTACCATCCGCAATAGTAATGCTCAACTCCCTGCCGTTGACACCCAACGGCAAGCTAGACCGGGAAGCATTGCCAGCACCCGACCGAGTTGCTTCCGAACAACAAGATGCTTTTGTTGTGCCCCGTGACATCTTAGAACTCCAACTTGCACAGATATGGGAAAAGGTACTCAATACTAAGCCTGTAGGTGTCAAGGATAACTTTTTTGACCTTGGCGGTCACTCAGTTTTAGCTGTCCGGCTTATAGCTGAGATCCAAAAACAATGTGGACAGAATTTACCTTTAACGACACTATTTCAAGCAGCAACGATTGAGCAACTCGCTAGTATTCTACGTCAACAAATCAGTTTTCGCAGTTGGTCTCCTTTGGTAGAAATTCAACCAAGCGGTTCTCAACGTCCTTTATTTTGCGTCCACCCTGGTGGTGGCCAAGTCTTCTCCTACTACCATATGGCGCAATATCTGGGTTCAGATCAACCCTTTTATGGGTTCCAAGCTCTGGGGTTGGATGGACAGCAAGAACCTCATACTACAATCGAAGATACGGCCACTTGTTACATAGAAGCCATGCGTGCTGTTCAGCCAGAAGGACCATACCTTTTAGCAGGTTGGTCTTA
>CAZZXJ010000824.1:0-2724 GCA_964657905.1 uncultured Stigonema sp. | reverse complement strand
AGTAGTTAACTTGCAGTGGGTTCTAAGAGAGCGCCTACAGCAAAAGGGATTTTCATCATTAAAAGCGACTGAAATTGCTGAAGACTGGCTCCAACGCTTGCAGCAAGAGTTGGAAGAGCAACTGCTAGAGTGGGACTTGCTAGGGATTCCACGCCCCTTAGTGCAAGCCAGTTCACCGTCTACATTGATTACATTTCGACATCGTAACTACCAGTCAGTATTTGGAATGCAGGGAATCTCAACAGAGTTTCCCGACATATATAATTTCGTCTCGTCTCTTTCACCGCGTGAATTCTTACTTGTTCCTGCTTGTCTCCTTCAGCTTTCTGGATGCGATCCAATCTTGATCACCGATGGGAGTGGTGATGGCGGTGTTGATTGTATTGGTCAAGTCACAGCAGGACCTGCACGCTCACTTTGTATTTTTGCACAGGCGCGGACGAGTTCAACTGACATCTTCAAGGATTCTGTACAGTTAGAGTACGCAAAATTTCGAGACCTTCAGAGAACGGGACAGTTTGTCGAATATTTAGCGGCATTAGGGAAAGGCAACTCTGCCGATGGTCGAGCTGTATGCTATGCCATGTTTGCAAGTGCTGAATTCAAGGAGCCAGCACGAGAGTATGCACGGCGTGAAGGACTATTGTTGCGATCGCGTCGGCAGGCAGCTTTTTGGCTGAGTCAAAGCTTTAACTTCCATAGCTTGTGCCAGATGCGAGAAAAGCTTGGTGCAACGTTGGTTAGAGATCTAAGCCGAAATTTAGCACCACTTATTAGAGTATACCGTCGAGATACAGCTTTTGGTGCATTGATACCGCCACAGATCTGAAACAAACTTTTGCCTCAGATGAGGAGTAATTTTGCTAGCTTAAGTTTGTACTAACTAAAAGGTAGGATTTTTTATGCTGAACGTAAACTTGGATGATGAGACAGAGAAGTATTTGGTAGAGATTCTCGCGCAGGAAAAAATCACTAGTAGTGAATTAATTAAGCGCCTACTGCATGAACATTGGGAAACTTTACAGCCTCGGAAAACCGTCTTAGAGCGGATGGGTGGGTATCATCCTGAACATTTACTCAACGGTCCTAGTAATTTATCTGATCGGGATGCACGGTATAAGTACCTTGCGGAGTATTTCCAGCGACGTTATGAACAACTCCAGCAGAAGCAACAAGCATGACATATTATCCTGTAATTCTTGTTGATAGCTCTTTACTGATAGCTTTTTACAATGCTACAGACAGGTATCACACCCAAGTTCGTGATTTCTTTGTCAATTGTAGTAGTGATTTAATCACTACGGTTGGATGCGTTACTGAGGTGATGTATTTCCTTGCTCCTAATTGGCGGGTGCAAAATGTGTTTTTATCGCATCTAGCAACTCGTGTGTATGAGTGTGAACAGCTTACTACTGAGGATTTTGCACGGATTACCGAACTCAATGCCCGATATGCCGACTTACCTGGAGATTTTGCAGATTTATCACTGGTTGCGATTTCCGAACGTTTGGATATTGCTGCTATTGCAACTCTTGTTAAAGATTTCGATATTTATCGCCGCTCTCGTCGCCAGCCCTTTGAGCGAGTGTTTCGTCCACAATAACTGTAGAGCTTTCTAATTAAAAATATCTGCCTGTTAAATAGTAAGGATACCATAGAAATGGGATGCCTTAAAATTTATTATTATGAAAACACTTGTATCTTATTACCAAGAAATTAAAGAAAATCTCAAGTCTCAACTAGAAGCTGTAGAGACAACTGAGCAAGTCGTCAAGATCGTCCAGGATGAGATTAACAAGCTGGCAGACTTCAATGGTGATTACATTGGAGGATTGACCCCACCACAGGCACGCCTTGCCACAGTCATGTTAAAGATACTCAATCAATACACTAGCACTTTGATATTAGTCAAACTGCAAGAATTAACCCCAAACGCCAACTCCCATTTCCAAAGCGAGGTTAGCCTGACTGAGTTAGCCTCTAACACTTTATCACCTCTTACAAAAATTTTCCAGATTGAAAAAAATCTGCAAGCCTTAAGATCGCTTAATTATTACAAGCAGGTGTTATTACAACAAGTGCGACAAAGCCGTGAGGTTATGAGCAGCCTACTTGCTGGTGGTATAGCAGGAACGTTAGCTGGGGGTTATGTGTGGGGGGTAATCGGAGCAATAACGGGAGGAGTGATTGGAAAGGTAGTTCAGCCACAAAAGTCACCTGAGAACACAGATGTCGCCTTTCTACCAGAACCTCCCAAAAACGAGTTTAAAATAGGTATAGATATTGATAGATTACTTGACCATCTCTATCAAGCTTTTCAATCAATTGACATTACTGTTGCTGCCTATGGGGCAAGAGAAGAGAAAGCACCATTACCCGGTCTTGAAAATAATCTCGACTTGTTGGAGTACCTACAAGACTTGATGGCGGATGCGCTGGACGAACAAACTCAACTTCCAACTGTTGTGCGCAGACGCATTGAACAGGCTACGACAATTTTGAGACGCTACGGAATACAAGCACGAGTTTATCAACCTAGTGAGAAACAGGACTTGGGAATGGAAGCCTGGTCTATGTTCTACTTTGAGCCGAGTCTTGATCCTGAAATCACAGATTACATTACCCTAAAGCACGCCTTTATTAAAGATAACCAGGTACTCTTGCCCGGTTACGTAATTGAGCCGGCATCGTCTCTTAATGGCTAATGGCTAATAGCTAATAGCT
>CAZZXJ010000823.1:0-2730 GCA_964657905.1 uncultured Stigonema sp. | reverse complement strand
GGGAAAAAAGAATCTCCCAATCACCAATTTCCTAAGTGAGTTCCTCTTCATCGCCTAGAAAACGCCCGTCTTTACCAGCAGGCTCAAGATTACGCCCATCAGTCAGAAAAATCCCTGAATGACCTCAAGCAAATGCAGCTACAACTGGTGCAGAGTGAAAAAATGTCTGCATTGGGCAACTTAGTAGCAGGTGTCGCCCACGAAATCAACAACCCGGTTGGGTTCATCGCAGGTAACTTGCAACCTGCTGTTGATTACGTGCAGGATTTGTTTGGTTTGATTGACCTATACCAGCAGAAATTTCCGCATCCAGGAGTCGATATTGAGAAAGAAATTAAGGCAATAGATTTAGAATACTTACGTGAGGACTTACCTAAACTGATTGCTTCGATGCAAGAAGGGGTTGACCGCATTTTTGACATCAGTACCAGCCTACGGACTTTTTCGCGGGCAGATAGTAAGCTCAAAGTCCCCTTCAATATCCACGAAGGGATTGACAGTACTCTCCTAATTCTCAAGCATCGCTTGAAAGCCAACGAAAATCGTCCGGGGATCCAGGTCATCAAAAACTACGGTGATTTACCTCAAGTTGAATGCTTCGTCGGACAACTCAACCAAGTGTTTATGAACATACTAGCGAATGCTATTGATGCTCTGGAGGAGTCTAATACTGAGCGTAGTTCTGCTGATATCCTAGCAAATTCTAACCAGATTACGATTCGCACCACCCTAGCGGAAGATAACCACCATGTACTCATCCAAATTCAGGATAATGGCATTGGTATGTTAGATGAGGTCAAACAAAAAATCTTTGACCACCTATTTACAACCAAAGCTGTGGGAAAAGGGACAGGCTTGGGATTATCAATTACCTATCAAATTATTGTTGAAAAGCATGGAGGTTCCTTGGAAGTAAATTCATCTCTTGGACAGGGAACGTCCTTTGTGATCGCAATTCCTGTAAAGGCGTAAAGTTATTGAAGAAGAATACAGGAGTCAGGAGTCAGGAGTCATCCGTCAATCAGTCGGGAATTCAGACCCACGACGCAATTGTTGAGCGCTAAATTGAAGATGAGCGCTCCGTGCTTAAACCCCTTTATTCATCCACCAGTCGTACAGAATACCCAACTGAATTCTGACTCCTGACTCTCTTATTTGCTGTTCGATAAATAAGACTGGATTCAGAATCACAACATGATTAAACCTAGTCTTATACCAACAGTCACAGCCTCCGTGCGCGTTGAGACACCTAACTTTTGAAAGATGGATGAGAGATGAAACTTAACAGTATGCTCAGAGATGTTTAGGCGTTTGGCGATCGCCTTATTACCCAACCCGGAACCTAGCATCTGTAAAACCTCGATCTCACGCGGTGTTAATGCTTGCACAGGATTAAGTTGCACATTTTCCCGCAGACTCGTCTCTTTAAGAGGAACCAAATACTCCACAACATCCGGGTGCAACACCACCAGTCCCGAAGCTACCGCTTCAACAGTAGCCAAGATTTCTGACTCTGTGCTTGCTTGGGGCAATATCCCCCGTACACCAGAACGCAGCGCCGCCTCTAAATTGATGCTGTCGAATTCGTCAGTAATCACGATAATTGCAGATGGGTATTGCTGTTGTGAAAAGAGCAATTTTTCCCAGACTGATTCTTCGTTAGACCTATCGGTAAAGTAGTCTGAATCCCTTCTAGAGATTGGAACTAGCAGCACAACATCGGGTTGTAATTGCTCAATTTCCGTGGCGAGTGCATCTAAGTCTGATGCACTACTGCTGATTAAAGTCAGTTCAGGATTGGTTGTCAGCACAGCTGACAAGCCTGCCCGCACCAATGGGGAAGTAGCAACTACCAGCACTCGAATCATGCTACCTCTGCAACATCACAAACCAATTGTCTTCCGCCGCGAATGACTTGCAACGGTAGCAACTCGCTTTTATTAGTGCGATTGAGATATTTGCTAAGATCATTCGGTCTGGTGAACAATTGCCCCGAAACTCCAATTAACACATCACCGATTTGCAAACCAGCAGCTTCAGCAGTGCTTCCAGAATTTACTGACAACACCAATAAGCCCAAGGCATCTTTATTTTGTCTTGACGTTGCATCTTCGGTTTTTACAAGTACAGGTTGCACGGTCACACCCAGCGTTGGACGGTTCCTACCAGTTAAAAAATGCTCTACTGCCTCGCTTGGTATTGCCACAGCCAAACCGTTTACAATCATGGTGTTAATCCCCACGATTCGACCGAGACAGTCGGTAAGTGGACCACCGGAATTGCCAGGAAACAGCTGAATATCAGCCATCACTGCATGCTGATTACTGGCATGGATAATCCCAGTTGTCACCGCACCCCGATCCCCAAACGGATTACCCACTGCCAAAACTAATTCACCCACTCGCAATCCATTACTCTTACCAATAGTTGCTGTTGGTAGGTCAGTCGCGGTAATTTTCAAGGCTGCCAAATCTCGCTGTGGGTCAAAGTGTGTACGCACAGCATCAAATACCCGTCCATCCCATAGTTCAACAGTTGCTGTTTTGCTGATAGCGACATGGGCGTTGGTGATAATCAATCCGTCAGGTTGCCAGATCACACCACTTCCACCACCCCAACTGCGAGTTTGCACCTTGACAGTGCTTTGGCATAGTCGTTCTGCTATCGATGCTGATTCATTAGTTATGTTGGCAAGTGTTGTCATTGCTAATTGCTAATTGTTAATTGCTA
>CAZZXJ010000822.1:0-2737 GCA_964657905.1 uncultured Stigonema sp. | reverse complement strand
TGCGTTAACATCTCTAATAGTAGTAGCAAAAAGCGCTGCATTAGACTAACTAGTTTGCCGATAGCTAGTGTACTCTATCCCTCTTTGCAGTTCCTCAAATCGACGGACAATGAGATCAAATTTAGCATCCCATTCTTCTGCGTCAAACGTATAAGAAATCAGTTGCGGAAAGAGTGTATTACTATTTTGTAGTATTTGAGACAGGATTTTATTTAGCTCAATTATTGTAGTTTCGTTGAATGTCTTTTGAATGTCTCGCCCAAGTAGGAAAGCTGCTGCTTGTTCAAACTCAATTAGCCCTTGAGAAAGTTCATCAGCTAGTTCCTCATATATACGGTCGTCTTCATACTTATCTAGTATAAAATAAATGTCTTCTAAATCTTTTGATGCCTTTCGGTCATTCCATGCAATCAGCTTAAGCACCAAGAAAGCGGTAGTATTAACGACGTTAAACTTTGTGCCTTCCATTGTCAGGACTTCTGCGGAAGACAAAGCTTCATCTAACCCAAGCAAGCTCATCTGATTGCCATTAGACCATTGAATTTGCTGATTTGGCTGACCAATTGGACCAAAGGGTACAATATCGACTTCGGTTCCAGTCTGGATGTGTATAAATTTGTGAGGAATATCAGTAGCTCTAAAGCAAGGGTTAGTTCCGTGAGTCATTTCAGCGCTCAGAGATTGGTAATCTGACCAACTATCTACAAGTACTGCAAAGTCCAAGTCAGTGGTGGCACGACCTTCAACGTTATACCGCCTGTCAAAGATCAAGATTCTTGCTCCTGCACCCACCAATAACATAGGCAGTTTTAGACGCGCAGCCACAGTCAGGAGATCCGCCACCACTTGCACTTGTTTTTCTTGGGCTTCACGCATTTTTTTGCCTATCCTCTATGTACTTGCTGAAAAGACGTTCGGCGGTTTCCCGGAGTCGGTCATTATTTTCGCTCAGCAGTTCAGCATGAATGAGTAATGGATCGGCAAGGGGATCGGGTCGGAAGTCATGCCAAAAATTCTGGTGACCAAACTGTTTTATAAAAATAATCTCTCCTTGGGTACTAGGTTTCAGCCTGAGTTTGGTGGCGATCGCACGATAATTATCCTCAATGTGTAATGTAGCGCTTTGTGGGTGTAAATACGATGTAGCAAGTGCTGCCCCCAGTTCTCCACCAATCAAAAAGTTATCATCTTTAGCTTGCTGAATAATATTTTGTGCAACTTCTGAAAAGCTGCGTCCTGAGGTTGGGGTGAAAGTTCCGAGTAACAATTTTGGGCGCAGGGTTTCAGCGTAACCCATCTCCCAACGTTCTAGAAGTTTGATGTAATTAGTAATTCGATAGCTGCCCTCGCGAAGCCTTTGAAGATAACCTAATTGGTGTAGATTCTTCAGGGCGTTACCAATGCTTCCCAATGCCACCCCAGCAGCATTAGCCAGTTCCCGGTATGGGGAATCTAACATCTTGGGGGATTTTAACAAGATGTAAATTAGCTCAAGGGTAGTAGCAGTGATTTTGGAACCAGATGCAGGTTTTTCCTTTGGACGTGGCTTACCACGTACAAGAACGTAGCCTGCTGGACTGTTGAGATATATGTTGCCTGCTGTATCAACAAATTCAATACCTTGTGAGACTAGGCGATCAACTGCTGGATTTGATAAGTAGTGCGTAATTAGCAGGGGCTTTTGTCCAAGCTTTTTCTCAAGGACTTTTAAGTATGCGGCGATCAGTGAGGTGGTTGTGCCAGTGACATTCGACTTAACCTCATAGACGTAATCTACAGATTGTCCAGAACCGTGGATGGTTAGGTATCCATCTATTTCCATCGCCTCGATACTTGGTTCTGAAATCTGAGTGGCACAAATACTAGGTAGGGCGTTAAGACGCTCCAAACACTCTTGAACCAATCTTTGTTCTGTGTCCATGAGATGCAGGCTGTTCAACTTGAGATAATTTTAACAAAATTGAACAGCAAATTTTTTTGAACAAACTTCACACCTCTATCCTTTTCACTTCCTAATTCCTTAAGCACCGCGCTTATCGCCGCTGAAACATTTCGTTGGAAATACAGCAAAGTTATTAGGACTTACGCATTGACAAAATAACAAAATAGTGAATTGATAAAAATGGGTCGTCTACAAACAGGTATCGGACAATCAGAGAAATTACTAAACCCTCGACAGCACAATGCAATCTAGACATGTACACCTTATTTTTGCTGTGGCTTTAAATTCTGATTTTTATCCTCAAAGTCATCATCTTCAAGTTTAATCTTCAGCGCAGACCCTCGAAAGTAGGCTAGCTTTTCTTTAGAGTCATATTGCCATCCTGGAATATAGCCTTGTCTTAATGCTTCTGTGGCTCTGTATTTTCCATTTTCTCCTATCTTGATTACACCTAAATCAATTAATTCTTGGTTGAGATCTTCTGCTATATTAGATTTCCCAGACAACCATCCCCTCTTTTCCTCATACGAATTTTTCCAATTGTTAGCATTAGGAGTTTTTGGTATTTTGACCTCATGGCTAGGGTATTTAATTTTCTTTCGACACTCTTCAGCTTTTTCTAGCATTCCTGCTAACTCATACTGTTCCGCAGCTTGCACCCATTGCTTGCCTTTTTCAAACTCTTTTGCCCTGCACTTAGCAGCTTTCTTAGAAAGTCCGGCTAACTCGTGCTGTTGAGCAGCTTTCAGCCATTGTTCTTTGTGTTCAAACTCAACTGCCCTAATTTCTGCTTTT
>CAZZXJ010000821.1:0-2738 GCA_964657905.1 uncultured Stigonema sp. | reverse complement strand
ACCAGGAAAGTTGTAGAAAATGTTGCCGATGCAGCAATTGTTGTTGTGCCTGCGACTATACCTTTATCGCAAAGCCTAGCAAGTTTTCTGGGGGATACTTTGCGCCCGTTCCTGCATCGTTGTGTATTCGTAGTTACACGCATGGACCAGATTAGAGAGCGGGAACAAAGTGAAGTATTGAACAACTTGCGATCGCGCCTTGTAGAACAGCTTGGTATTAAAGCACCGATTTTATATAGCTGTGCAGCACAAGTGGTGATGGATGAAGTTACTGGTGAAGAACCTGTGACGCCACATCTAATGGTTTGGAAAGAGAGATTTGAGCAGCTAGAAAACTTGGTGATTAGCCGTTTGTCTCGTGAGCGATCGCTCGCAATATCAGAAAATGTGTTGCGTCTTTTGACACGATTATTTGAGCAACTAGATGAACACTTGCGATCGCAGTGGGAGCAGTACAAAATCTTGAAGCTGAACGTCAGCAAATAGTCGCCCGCGTCTCTAACTTTATCGCTGACACGAAGCCGTTTGTACACCAAAAAACACAGGAATTTTATAAAGTCAAAGCCAAAATTTAAGTGGGAAAGCTTCTTCCTGACTCGATGCAGTGATGTAGTAACCTTCACGCTTTAAAGTGGACTTTTGACGCCATCAAATTTTTTTAGGAACAGTTAACTTAACTGCCGATCGCTCGTGTAATCTCTCAAACCATTCTCTCAAATGAGGATATTCAAGAAGCCAATCTTCATTTAAGCGCAAACTGTAGTAACCGAGGGAACATAACGCTGCCACATCTGCTGCTGTCCAACTTTCGCCACCTAATAAGTATTTAAACTCTCGCAGTTGTTCATCAAAAACTGGTAAAAGGCGATTAATTATTGTTTCTAATCTTGTCCGAGATAATGGTGAGGCTAGATCGCTCCTAAAGTTTAGTACCCACAAACGAATAACATTATCGCCTAAAGTATCTGCTAGTTCTTCCCATTTACGACACTCAAGTTTTTGACTAGGACTACTTGGGTAAAAACTTGGTTCTGGATAGGTTTGGTCTAGATACTCTGCAATTAGTGTAGAATCCCAAATAGTTGTGCAATCTTCATCGACAAATACAGGTACTTGACCAATAGGAGAAATTTTGAGAAATTCAGGTGGTTTATTGACCAAATTAATTTCTTTAAGTTCGCAATCTAAATTTTTCTCGGCTAATAATATTCGGATTTTTCGTGAAAAGTGCGATAGTGGATGATAGTATAAGATTCTATTCATAGAATTTAACCAACGCTGTTGATCTAATTGGGTTAAGAAGGGTGCAAGCCTACTCAATAAAATTTCCCTGCCCCTAATAAGACTATTAACTATTTTTAGCTAACCGTTCTTAGCCAAGTCAAAAAACTGTTTAGCGGTCAACTTGAATTGGGGAAAAGATTGAGAGATAATTTGAGTGTTACCACGATAAAACTCGACAGTCTTCTTGCAATCGATGTTCCAACTCGTTAATCAGTCCTATACGTCCTACCCACCGAATTGCAGTATCTTCAAAAACCTGGTAAGGGCTTGAAGATTGGGGATTAGGGGCAAGTATCTTACTCTCCTCCAGTCCCTGTTATAGCCATTCATCAAATGAACAATTAAGCAACATCTGACACAGCCCATTGACTAACCAATGCTCACAAGTGTCTCGATGTTCATTAGCTAAAAAACTTCTGATAGTTTGATGCCGAGGTAGATCTGAATCATTGAGATGCTTACCCCAAGCGATAGAGAACTCTCCCCAAGCAGTTCCTCCTTCCACCTTGAATTGTTCATAAATTTTGGCCTCCAAAAGGGGAGAATATTACCCCAGTAGATTTAGGCAATGGGATTAGTGGCTTTTACTTCACTAGAGGTACTGGACATAATACTCTTAGATATGTTTTTTGGAAACAAGATGGACTGACTTATGGATTAGGAGCTATAGCTTTGGGAATTTCCCAGCAGCAAATTATAGACACTGCTATTTCAGCTGCTAATGAACCTCCCATTACAAGCGCCAATTGAAGTGTCCGTCGCAAAAATGTAAAGGCGCGAAATTTCGCGTCTCTACATTGTCTTTGCCCGAAATTTTCTACCTGCGGCGAAACTTCACCTGTAAACCATCGCGAGGATGGGGTGTGGGAACCATAACCAGATCTAGATTTTGTCCAGGTACTAGTTCCCATTCATACTCACGCACCAACAGCGCTGCGAACAGCTTCATTTCCAGCTTAGCAAATTCCTTACCCAGACATTCTCGCACTCCACCGCCAAAGGGTATGTGGCTAAAGGGTTTTGATTTATCTTCAGCCCTTTCTGGTCCAAAGCGCTGCGGGTCAAACTGCTCAGGCTTAGTATATATACTGTTATCTTGATGAGTCCTGCCGATCTGGTAAAGGGCAGTCCAACCTTGGGGAATTGAGTAGCCATTGAACTCACAAGACTTGATCGCTTCCCGAAAGCCACCGCCAACTGGAGGAAGGACTCGTAGGACTTCCTTGAGTACTTGCTCTAGATAGGTCATTTGCTTGAGATGTTCCAGCGTTAGCGGTTCCTCAAATCCCAGATGTTGTTGTTCTGCATGGGCAGCTGCTAACACTTCTGGATGCTGTGCTAAGAGTAAACATAAAGAAGCGATCGCTGATGTCAATGTCTCATGTCCGGCGAATAGTAACACTAGCACTTGCTCTTTGAGTTCCTGCAAGCTCAGGCTATTCCCGTCTTCGTCC
>CAZZXJ010000820.1:0-2751 GCA_964657905.1 uncultured Stigonema sp. | reverse complement strand
GTGAGGAGTCAGAAGTCAGGAGTGTTATTCCCTAATAAGAACTCTTAACTTCTAACTTGATTCCTCACCTCCTCACTGTTAACTCTTGATTCCGCGCCGACTGTACGGGCAGGTTTTGTCAGATGTTGTGTTTGCTTCGATGTTGTTTCTATTAAACCCGCCCCTACTTTTCACAAATTCCTAAATACCATTTAGCAAATGAATATAGCAGTAGTGGGGTTAAGCCATAAAACAGCCCCAGTAGAAGTCCGGGAAAAGCTGAGTATTCCAGAACCACAAATGGAAAACGCGATCGCGCACTTGGTCAGCTATCCCCATATTGAAGAAGTGGCAATACTTAGCACTTGTAACCGCCTGGAAATTTACATTGTTACAAATGAAACAGAACAAGGTATAAGGGAGGTTACTCAGTTTCTTTCGGAACACAGTAAATTGCCAATCCAGTCTCTGCGGCAACACCTATTTATGTTGCTACATCAAGATGCGGTGATGCATTTGATGCGGGTAGCCGGTGGATTAGATAGCCTGGTACTTGGAGAAGGTCAAATTCTGGCTCAGGTAAAGCATACTCACAAACTGGGACAGCAATACAACGGTATTAAATCGATTTTGAATAAATTATTTAAACAAGCGCTTACAGCTGGTAAGCGAGTTCGTACAGAAACCAGTATTGGTACTGGCGCAGTCTCCATCAGTTCCGCAGCAGTGGAGTTAGCGCAGATGAAAGTGCAAAATTTAGCTGCTTGTAGAGTGGCAATTATCGGCGCAGGCAAAATGTCGCGGTTGCTGGTGCAACACCTACTTTCCAAAAACGCTGTGCAAATTCGGATTTTAAATCGTTCTGTGGGACGGGCAGAGGAATTGGCAAAACAGTTTCCTGAACAACCAATCCAAACTCATCCGCTAGAGGAAATGATGACAGTAATTACCGAAACTGATTTGGTGTTTACAAGTACTTCTGCTGTAGAGCCAATACTTGACCGCGCCAAATTAGAAATGATTTTGGAACCTAGCCGACCTTTGA
The DNA here is from genome assembly GCA_964657905.1 of uncultured Stigonema sp. Classification (GTDB taxonomy): domain Bacteria; phylum Cyanobacteriota; class Cyanobacteriia; order Cyanobacteriales; family Nostocaceae; genus Stigonema. Next base: position 1,727 of record CAZZXJ010000820.1, on the reverse strand, counting down.
TGTTATTTGATATCTCTGTGCCGCGCAATGTGCATGGGGATGTGAACGAACTGGCAAATGTCCAGGCGTTTAATGTGGATGATTTGAAGGCGGTGGTGGCGCAAAACCAAGACAGCCGCCGCAAGATGGCGCAGGAAGCCGAGGGACTCTTAGAAGAAGAAGTGTCATCCTTTGATGTTTGGTGGCGATCGCTCGAAACTGTGTCCACCATCAGTTGTCTACGAAATAAAATCGAAACCATTCGCGAACAAGAATTAGAAAAAGCTTTGTCGAGATTGGGTTCGGAATTTGCTGAAAAACATCAAGAAGTTATCGAAGCCTTGACACGGGGAATTGTTAACAAAATTTTACACGATCCAATGGTGCAGCTACGAGCCCAGCAAGATGTTGAGGCAAGACAGCGCTGTATGCAGACCTTACAAACGCTGTTTAACCTGGATGCAGAGGAGCAGTTTAGCTGAGCAATTTTGGATTTGAAATTGCTAATGGCTAATGGCTAATTGTGAATTGCCATTAGGGAACACCAAGACATAAATTGTCCCAAATTGTAGGGGCGGGGTAACCCCGCCCTTACGAATTATACGATGGTTAGCTTATTTACCAGAATTTTTGTTGCGCTTTGTCAGAGACACTGCTGTGTCTCAACTTTTGCAGTTTCAGGATTGTAATGCACATCATCAGCCACAGAAATCCTACTCCGTAGCCTGCAATTATATCAGTGGGCCAGTGTACTCCTAAATACAGCCGACTAACGCCAATAGCAGCAATCAAAACTACTGCAAAACTATAGATAAATTTGGCTTGTTTGCGATAGTGGGTTGCGAGTTCGTAAGCGATAAACCCGTACAATACTAAAGATCCTAAAGCATGACCGCTAGGAAAGCTAAAAGATGTTTCAGAAATCAGGTGATGCCAAAGTTGGGGGCGAACTTTGCCAAAAGCAAGCTTTAGTCCTGTATTCAGGATCAAAGCTCCCAGACAAGCGAGTACAAAAATTTTCGCTTCTTCAAGGGAAAGCCGCCACCAAAGTATTCCTAAAGTCACTCCGGCGACAATCACCACTATGTTAGGATTGCCCAACTGAGTTATGGTCAGCATGACATTATCTAAATTCGGATTGGCGAATTGGTGCAGCCATAACAAAAAAGACGTATCAAATCCAAAAGCTTCTCCCTCTAGCACTTCTTCAGCAAGCTTTGCTAAAACAAAAAGGATGAGCAGACAACACGCAAGTCCAACAACGCCAATTGTGGCTATTAAGGAAGCCAAACGAGGATTTACACGACGCAGCCAAAAACGTGAAATTCTTTTGAGCATAGTTGAAGTTATCTAAAGCAAGTAGCAGTCATACAGATTATTCAAGAATTGTCAAAAACTCGAAAAGATACTTCTGATGATAAAAAATTCTTGACATCGTCGCGCTGGAAAATTTTGCGAGCAAACAAATCTTTCCAAGTTCTTGACTTTTGCTGCTTATCGTGAATCTACAAACTTAGATTTACAGGCTTTACACACATGAGAACTTCCACAAAAATCGCTTTGGCACTCATTTGCTCCTCTGCTTCCTCTGCGTTCTCAGCGGTTCGTTGTTATTTAATATCTCCGTTAAATTAATAGTATCGTGTTCAGGGGTGAGAATTTGGTCAGTGCGAGCTAACAATAACAAATCTTCAGTCAAGAAGAGGCACCTTTGCAGGGGGAGGGGAGCAGGGGGAAACCCCATAAAT
>CAZZXJ010000819.1:0-2765 GCA_964657905.1 uncultured Stigonema sp. | reverse complement strand
TAGGGAACTCCAACAAATAAATTATCCAATATTGTGGGATAAGCTCTCTAGCCCGCCCAGTTCATAGGACGGGCTAGAGAGCTTATCCCACAAGAAATAGTTGGATAATTTATTCTTTGGAAGTCCCCTAGCGAAAGCTAACCTACAGGACGATCGCACCCCCAGCACCCCATAACATAAATACAAAAGCAGCTAGCATACCAGCTGCTTTGCTCACAAATGTTTTTCCCCGTTTACTTTCCTACCACCTGACTAACTGGCGCCACCCCAGCCATCTCCAAAATTGGCGCAATTAAATCTTCGCGCTTCACCGCCATCATGTGTACACCCTGACACAATTGTCGCGCTGTCTGGACTTGTTCGGCGGCAATTTTCATTCCTTCCTCAAGCGGGTTTGTTGCTTGTGCTAACCTATCAATAATATGTTCAGGAATATTTACACCAGGTACCACTCGATTGATAAACTGGGCATTTTTAGCTGATTTCAACAGAAAAATTCCCGCTAAAACTGGCTTGTTACAACCTGCCGCAATTTTATCCATAAACTTTTCTAGCCGCTCAAAATCTGTAATCAACTGACTTTGGAAAAACTGCGCTCCCGCCTGTAACTTGCGATCAAATCGACTTTGCAAACCTGACCAACTGGGAGATTGTGGATCGATCGCCGCACCAGGAAATAAGTCCAGTGTCCCATCACTCAGGAGTTGCTCGTTGCAGTCAACGCCGTGATTCAGTTTATGAATGAGTTGCAGCAGGCGCACAGCTTCAAAGTCAAACACGCTTTTAGCTTCGGGGTGATCGCCTGCTTTTACGGGGTCACCAGTTAAAGCCAACACATTGCGGATACCCAAAGCATGAGCGCCCATCAAGTCAGCTTGCAAACCAATCCGGTTGCGATCGCGGCACGCCAACTGACAAATCGGCTCTATCCCATTTTGCAACAAAATCGCCGACGCCACTACCGAACACATCCGTAGCACCGCACGACTACCATCGGTTACATTAACCGCGTGGACTCGCCCTTTAAGCGTCTGCGCCATTTTAATCATATGCGCTGGATCTCCCCCTTTAGGAGGTGTCACCTCGGCGGTAACTAAAAACTCACCTGCTTGCGCAGATGTACGAAAAGAAGTCGAGGAGATTAAGTTATTATGGGTGTTAAGCATAACATTGAGGATTGCCGTGTGGGGATAGATGTATAGTACATGACTCCTAAGGAGCGAGAACCTCATCCTCATACAGGCATAGAGTAACCCATAGCGGCTTTCGCTTGTGCAAGAGTTTGGTTTGCGATCGCCGAGGCTTTGTGTCTTCCATCCCGCAGCACAGATTCCAGATAGCCGACTTCGTCCATCACTGCTTGATATTTCTCTTGGATAGGCTTAAGAGCATTAATCGTCGTTTCTGTCAATAATGGCTTAAATTGCCCCCAACCCATATCCTGACACTCCGTCGCCACCTCTTCCTTCGTCTTGCCTGAAAGCAGCATATACAAAGTTAATAAATTGTTACTCTCAGGACGCTCTGGATCGTCAAACGTCAAACCGCGAATTGGATCGGTTTTGCAGCGCTTAATTTTTTTGGTAATCTCATCCGGAGGATCTAGTAAATTGATCCGACTCAACTCTGACGGATCGGACTTCGACATTTTCTTCGTACCATCCGTCAAACTCATCACCCTTGCTCCTTCCTTGCGGATCAAAGGTTCTGGTAACTTAAGTACAGGCTGACCTGGTTTGGCAAATAGATGATTAAACCTGTTGACAATATCCCGCGTTAGTTCCAAATGTTGCTTTTGGTCTTCACCCACTGGTACTTTATCCGCTTGGTACAGCAAAATATCAGATGCCATCAGTACTGGGTAGTCCAACAAACCCGCGCTGACGTTTTCTCCTTGCTTGACAGCTTTTTCCTTGAACTGGATCATGTCTTGCAGCCAGTTGAGGGGTGTGATGCAGTTGAGCAACCAAGTTAATTCACTGTGGGCAGAGACGTGAGATTGTACAAAGATAGTAGAGTAGTTCAAATCAAGACCACAAGCTAGATAGAGAGCAGCTAGAGTGTAGGTATTAGCTGCTAGTGTTGCTGGGTCATGGGGCACCGTAATGGCGTGCAAATCAGCTATGAAGAGGAAATTATCGTACTGACTTTGACCATTCACCCAGTTGCGAATTGCACCTAAGTAGTTGCCCAAATGCAGATCGCCAGTTGGTTGAACTCCAGAAAGAACTCGTTGCCTGCCCATAATAATTTAATTTATTGTTCTCAAATCCCTGCTTTGTGCAGTTGCGGTCACAAAACTCATTTAATTTTGACATTTTCTCTTCGTAATTAGGTACGCGCACCATTATTTTTCCTAAAAAATAATGGTGCGATCAGATCACAGTGATCAAATCGGGAAACACTTAAAGAATCAAACACACTTGCTTAAATATCAGTAATATAACGATTATTTTTGTATTAATAATAACTTTATAATGTAGAGGTGCAAATGTCTTTGTGTTGACACGCAGCGTGGCGTCAAGAGCGTCACGTTTTTTTTGTAATTTCTGCCGAGCAGTACTCTCCATAGCTATACGCAAAAACACGTACAAACTAAAACAGGCTGATTTAAACATCAGTAAAATCACTAAGGTATCGTATTGCAACATGCTTTAGCATTTTGGGCATTAAAGGTTTTCAGGTGTATCTAACACTTTAACGATATTGTGCTTATAACCGTGGCGCTCTTGACGCCACGTTTTTTGCTTTTTGATTCTACAACG
>CAZZXJ010000818.1:0-2767 GCA_964657905.1 uncultured Stigonema sp. | reverse complement strand
TTTGAAGCTCATTAATTGGGGTGATGAAGATGGTAGAATCAGGCAGAAAGTAGAGAGTTAAATTACAAAAAGCCTTAAGCATTTTCTCAGCAGATGGGCGCTCAGTTTTTCGCTTTGGATTGCCGTCATAAAGACCGGATAAGGATTGTTGAGTTTCTATAAGTGCCTGCCTCACCACAAATTCCATGAGGGTAAATACCCGCAACGCCAGGTTTAACAAGAACATTAAGCCAGTGATTCGGTCTTGATTTTGAAAGTAAATGGGTAGGGCAGGCAAAGAACCCCTTTTAAAACGATGAAAACCACGCTCCAAGAGCCATTCATCCCGATAATACATCACAGCTTGTGGTAAACTCAGGTGGGTCGTATGGGCATTAGTAACATACAACCGCCACCCTGCCAAGATTTCTGCCTCCTGAATTGCATCATCAATCTGTTGGATATGAAGTTGAAGACAAATACTCGTTACGGACTCAGTTGGAGAGTTTTTTGATGGTCGTCCCCGTCCGACATGACGAGTTTGTTTAGTGATCTCTTCTGTAATCATGGTTGAGAAGAAATCTTTGACACGATAGCGCTTGAGAATGTTTTCTACTTTATAGCTGAGTTGCTCCCGGTCGTCGCCCGGCTTCTTAGCTAAACTCTTAAGAGCAGTTTCAGCTTGATTTATGCGTTGCTGTTGTCCACGTATGGCAGATGCTGCAAGGCTTTGGGAATAAACTACCAAGTAGCGTTCAAGGAAGACGTACCCACTTGTTGGTTTCTTTGTTGAACCAAAACTTACCTAACTCCACTTCAAAACCCTTTCCCACAGCAGGTTCTTCTTCATCCCCGTACTTAACTCTAAAATCTGTTGGTGTGCTTTTACCCATGCTTCCACTGCACACAAACGATGGTCTGACTGGGTAATTATGTATGTCAATAACAATACACTCAATTCACCGTAACTCATGCCTTTGTGGTTTCCGTGTGGTGGACTCAGTTTTTGGTCAATACATTTGGCTATCCCCATCTGCTTGAGCCATTCCACGATTACGGGAATATCGTCAATCCGCTCAGAACTTATGTCCACTGTTTTTCCCCGCGCACTGATACAGAACAGCGAATTCCTATTATTGTGTATACTGGCTATTTAGTACCGCAATAAAATGATTGAGAGCTTTAAGTGCTGCTTTGTAGCCCGGTGATTGCTTACCTAACTTCAATTCTAGTAAAACTTGGTTACGTAAACTTTCAAGTGTTGCCACCCTCAGTGGCGTGGTCGCAAGTTCAACAACAGTAATTTTGGCTTGATGTACCGGCTCTTTTTCCCGTGTAATACTTGGGTTGGCATTACCCCTAATAACCTGTTCCACGTAATCAGCTCTAGTCATACCCAAGCATTCAGCCGCGACCCCCAAAGCCTTCCAGGTTTCATCAGTTAATCTTAAAGAGCGCACTTGACGATAATCATCGTAATGAAGCGCGAACTTCCCTTGAATGTCCCGTTTCAACATCAGTCTTTCCCGTGTATTACATCGTAAGTTTAACCCTAAATTTGTGACGTTTAAAATGTATTACATAGAACTACACCAAGCGCATATTTATCAGGAATAGCCTCCAAGTAAATTCAATTTTCTTCCATGTAATACACGGAAAACCGGGTGACTTTTTACCATGTAATACACCGTTAATCTCCCAAAGCTTTTCCCAAGTATTACATGGCGTCAGTAGGATCTGATCCTGAATTAGGTTTTTTCCTTACCCAGTCAGGCATTAATTCCTCTCTCCCTTCAAAAATGAGCGAACGTACAGAAATTACGGAAAGCTAACCTCGATTCAGCTTTGAAGCCCTGATCTCTGTATGTTTCAAGGCTTTTGCTTTTTCCAAGAGGAGATTAGGGAAGCGATTGAGATCGCACAAGGATGCGGGAAAAGCCGTGGGACGACTGATCAGCACTGCAATAGCAACTTAAACCTCACGCCTTGTCGCTACTGGTTAACCCCCCCCTGAGGATGAAGAATTTGACGCAAAACTGGAGGATATTACTGGTTTATACATAAGTGCGATTGAACGTTACAAAAACGGAGAGCGCACAATGTCAATTGATGAAATGACGGGTATTCAAGCCACTGAACGCGTAGAAAAAGACTTACCAATGCGACCTGGTAAAGTTGAAAGAAGAGAGTTTGAGTACATTCGTCACGGTACACAAAGCTTAATTGCTAGTTTCGATATTGCAAGGCGTGAAATTGTTGAACCAAATTGCACCAGACACAAGAACCGAATCCGATTTTGTCCAACATATTCGACGAATTATTGAAAGCGACCCTCAGGCAATAAAATGGCATTTGATTATGGACTATCTTAATACTCACCAGTCTGAATCATTAGTTCGCTTTGTTGCAGAAAAAGAAAGCTTGAATATCGACCTGGGTATTAAGGGAAAAACCGGGATACTCAAATCCATGAAATCCCGTGCAGCTTTTTTAAGTGACCAAACACATCGAATTGTTTTCCATTACACCCCCAAACATTCTTCTTGGTGAGCCAGTGCGTTGGGCGGGTTCCCCGACTTGAAGCAACTGGCGAACCCGAAGGGCTCAACCAAATTGAAATTTGGTTCAGTATTTTGGTTCGTAAGTTACTAAGAAGAGCTAGCTTCAAAAGTCAGGATGACCTCAAAACCCGAATTATTGAATTTATCGACTACTTTAATAAAACAATGGCTAAACCTTTTAAGTGGACATATAAGGGTAAAGTGTTGGCTATCTAATACTTGGTTTA
>CAZZXJ010000817.1:0-2770 GCA_964657905.1 uncultured Stigonema sp. | reverse complement strand
CGGATGTATTCTTTCTTGTTAAAAATAGTAGCGTCTCACCTTGCCCATACCAATCAACATAATGGAGCCTGATACTATTGACGTTGACAAAACCAGTTTTCCAGCATCTTTTAAGGAAAGGAAAATTAAAAGATCTTGATTCTGGGGTCTGGCGTCGTGCCGTAGAAGAGAATGATGGTTTAACGACGAGCAACGCTAGATGCAATTGTTGCTAGTCGCTTAGATGAGTGAACCTTATACTTTGCGGGTTGCTAAGACTTCATTAGACATCTCCGAAAATTAATTATGCGTTCGTTAAAACCCTTGGTAGGGGCGAACGGCCGTTCGCCCCTACATCATTTCTGGAGATGTCTATTGAGTTTTCAGGTTTAACATGGAACTGTTGTGTGCAAGTATAATTTTGATTATTACCAGTTTCATAGTGTGGCATCAATGTCTATTAGTCAACCTTTAGCTCTTCCGCCCGGATTCGAGCAATTAAGTAAGGATCAGCAAATTGATTACGTTCAGCAACTCTGGGACTTGATACTTGCTATACCCGATCAAGTGCCTGTTCCTGAATGGCATCTTGAAGTTGTGCGTGAGCGTGTTGCTTCCCAAGACGCTGCACAGTTGAGTCAATGGAGCGAGGTTAAGCAAAGACTACTAAGCAAGTATCGTGAGTGCTAATCTGCCTATTGTTCTTGATCTAAGGGCTGAAAAGGATATTGACGCAGCAGCACAATGGTACGCCCAAGAGCGTTTAGAACTTGCTCTAAAGTTTTTGGATACTGTTGATGCCACATTCGAGTGGATAGCTCAGTTTCCTCAAGCATGTCCACAGGTCGCTCCTGGGATTCGTAGAGCGTTGACGAAAAAGTTTCCATTCTGCATCTACTACACAGTTGATGATGACCGTGTGACCGTTTTCGCAGTTTTGCACATTCGTCGTAGTTCCGACACATGGCAGCAAAGACGTGAGTAGCATTAGGTTGTTTGTTGTGGGATCTCTAACACGTTCCTGCCCTGCGAGAGCGGAGGGTGTGCATTGCTACGAGTGATTCAAAACTCACCAGAAGCTAATTCCTCCAAGGTTAGGCAACAGAGGTTGGTCAACATCTGAAGTGTATAAGAATTTGTAGGCTTTAGTTTTTAACGTGTGTAAATGACTTCTGATTTTCCTGTCTCTCTGATTCCCGATACAGCACTTTCCGTCGCTGGTTTAACTGACTATATCCGATTTCTCTTAGAGCAAGATGAGCAACTGCGGCAAGTTTGGGTGACTGGCGAAGTTTCTAGCGCTCACCACCATCGCAGTGGGTTATTTTTCACCCTACAAGACCCAGATGGAGTGGCAGGAATTAAGTGTGTGGCGTGGAGTAGCCAATTAGCAAAGTTAGTGCAAACTCCAACTATCGGCACACAGTTAATAATCTTGGGCAGTATTCGGGTTTATCCTCAAAGGGGAGAATATCAGTTGTCAGTTTGGCAGGCTTTGCCTGGTGGTGCTGGTTTGCAGGCGCTGCGTTACCAACAACTGCGAAACCGTCTGCAAGCAGAAGGGTTGTTTGATCCCCAAAGAAAGCGATCGCTCCCAACCCATCCCCAAACTATTGCCGTTGTCACTTCATCCACCGCTGCTGCATGGGGTGATATTCAAAAGACACTCAAACAAAGGTATCCTGGTATACAGGTTTTATTCTCTCCCGCCACAGTACAAGGCGAGCAAGCACCAGAGTCTATTGTCAAGGCTATTCAACGAGTGGAACGAGATGAACGTGCCCAAGTGCTTATTTTATCACGAGGTGGTGGTGCAGTTGAGGAATTGGCTTGCTTTAATGATGAACGGGTAGTGCGAGCAGTGGCTAATTGTTCTATTCCCGTGATCGCTGGTATTGGTCATCAAAGGGATGAGTCTTTGGTAGATTTAGTTGCAGATGCCTCTGTGCATACTCCCACTGCTGCTGCTGAACTGGTTGTGCCGGCGCTTACAGAACTGTATGCTGAGCATCGGCAGCGTGTTGCTGCTTTGCATGATGCGGTGTATGACGAGTGGAAAACGGCACAAAACCAGCTGCAACAAATGCAGAACCGTTTGCGGCGTTTGCGGTTGGATCGGCAAGTGCAGCAAGAGATACAGGCGCTGAGTTGGAAGCGTCAGAGGGTAGTGCAAGCAACAACGAGGCAGTTGCAGCAAGCAACGCAGCATGTAGAGGTCTTAAGACAAAAGTTGGCAACTCTTGATCCTAAAGCTGTGTTGCAGCGGGGTTATGCGGTGGTAAGACAGGAAAATGGTGCGATCGCTCGTTCGGTTGAGGAGTTAGTAGTGGGGCAGGAGTTGTGGGTACAGTTGAGTGAGGGAGAGGTTAAAGTGGAAGTTATGGAAGTAAAAGATTAAGATTAACGAACCGCAGAGGCGCAGAGGAAGCAGAGAATTTTTATGATTAAACGTATGAGTGCTTCTGGTTCTAATTCAGGTGATGTGACCCTTGAGAAAGGATGGAATTATGAGGCGAAGGTTGCTGAGGTAGAAGAAATCATCGCTCAAATTGAAGCGGGTAAGTTGGAGTTGGAAGAGGTTTTTGACCAATTTGCTACTGCTGTTGAGTATTTGCGGGAGTGTGAAAGTTTTTTGCAACACCGACAGCAGCAGGTAGATTTGTTGATTGAGACTTTGAAGGAGGGGTAGAAGTTTGGAGTTAGGAATTAGCCTCCGGGTTCGGCACTTCGACGGGACGGAAACTGACGCTGCCGACCGAATAATTACTAATTCGTAATTCGTAATTCGTAA
>CAZZXJ010000816.1:1260-2782 GCA_964657905.1 uncultured Stigonema sp. | reverse complement strand
TATGACCTGTACGAGTTTTTATAGTCCGTAGCCGTACTTTGCCACCTGTAATCGTGTCATCCACAGTTTCAGGTGTAGCATCCTTGCCATTCCAAACGCCGCCAATAATGTAGGGTCGATGAATATCGCCGTGTTCAAAACCCACTAGAACTTCGTCATTCACCTCAGGTAAACAATAGAACCCCCGCTTGTCCGCTGCACCAAGACCTACCACCCTAGCCCAGTTACTAGCATGTTCCTCCGTAAGGGTTGGAAGTTTGACTCTGACCCGACCCCAGCCTTGGGGATCTTTATTATCAGTGACAATACCCACCAAGAGAGTCTGACCTGGCTGTAGGTGTACTTGCGGCGACAAGGTTGTGAGTAAGCTGCCGCTGCGTAGCCCCCGGACACTAAATTCAGTTGTATAAACTCGTTGTCTGTAGAAATGGCGTGTTTCAGTGACGTAATACTTGCCAGTGTAGCGATCGCCCATCCCCTTCAAGTTAATAACTCGTCCTGGCCGGATTTCCGGATTGCCGTCAGCCTTGGCATCTGCATAAACAAACTCCCCTCCGAGTTCATCACATAAAGCTTGAGCCATCATCTCTGCTTCTTTAGGTTTGAATACGGGCTGGTCTACAACAATCATTTTAGGATTATCGACATTAAATTTAGTACTGGTGCTACTTCCTTTACCATTGCCAGTTTCGGTAACAGGTTTTTCTTTTTGAGCTGTCGAGGTAATCAATTCTTTTCGGCTATAGTCCCAACTGCGCACTTCTACAGCGCTCACTTGCTCAGCACTTGTGACACGAGTGCTAAAACTATTGATATCAACTAACCATTCTAGGTTTAGAGAAGTTTTACTTTCAGGTTTACGAAAGTTTAGCTTATTATCTTGAATAAAGAGTTCAAAGCCAATACGGGCTGCGCGTTCCCGCAGAAATTCCATATTAGTTTGGTTTTCTTGAAAAAGATAATCATGGGGTTCGCCACTTTCATCCACCTGGTCAAGTTGTATCCCCACTTCGGATGCTATTTGACGTACAATATCGCTATCCGTTTTGTTGAGAAATGAGCGATTGTAACGACCCCGATGTAGGCGATGGGAAACGTCATAACCGCGAACGACAATATGAGCGTCAGATTTATTAGTGAAGTTTACCTCAATCGCTGTGATTTCACCCTCAAGCAGGTATTGTTGGTCATCTTTGTTAAATTCAGGAGCTTCGGTCGTACTACGAGCAAAACCTAACTTTAACTTATCACCAATTTTAAAATATTTCTCATTAACCCAAGGTTTGTCCTCTTTCCGGGCTGAATCATAAGTGTTATGTATCACCAACGTAAACATCGCTGGTAAATGCAGGCTTTCCTCTATAGAGATTTGCAGTAAGTCTTTGATCAGTTCAGGCGAAGCTTCTCCACCAGCAAGTTGTATCAGTGGACGAGATAAATAAAGGCTTGGTTTTGCTGTAACCATGACTAAAAATTTATATGACAGTGCTATTGCAATACGGTTCGGATAAGATAATTTACA
>CAZZXJ010000816.1:0-1160 GCA_964657905.1 uncultured Stigonema sp. | reverse complement strand
CAGTAGGGTTATTGAATTTACCAGGGTAAACGACCTGAGGAAATACCGTGGCGCTCTCGCTCAAGCTCTAGCCGCTGACGCAATCGGTGATAAATTTCACGAGCTAGCCTTTCCAGGTCAGAAGAGTTTGCATCGGTTGGTTGCACGCTGGGTCTTTCTATGGTTTCAGTTATAGGCTGTGCTGGGGTAAAAGTGTCAGGAGCGGTTATTCCACCATTAGCTAAACTCTGACGCTGAATCTGGTGGTTGGCGAAAGGTTTTGGTGATTCTGACTTTGTAGAAGCCGCTGAATTCTGATGAGCAAATCCCGCACCACTAAAATTAAGAGGAGTGAATACATTCGAGCTTTCAGCACCGCCACTTCCACTTACCAATTCTTCGACGCTGGACCATTTGGAAGGTGCAGGCTTGTGGAAAGATGAGTTAGTGGTAAGACTTGGCTTGCGAAAAATCAGAGGAGTTGATGAATAGTGAGTTGAGGTTTCATTCAACTCAGTCGTTTTGTTTTCAAAGGAATTTGACTGCAGAGAACTGTGTGTCGAAATTTGTTTTTCAGTTTTTAACCACTTAGAAGATGGAAGGATTGCACCCAATGTCTTAGGTAAGCTAGCATCGGAGCTTTTTCGCTGTATTGAACTACCTTTTGAAGACGCGACTTTAGTCGAAGTATTTAGTGAGGCTGCATCTGTTTGTTTTTTGTTGTCGATTAAGTTTTTGAACGGGGTCGGCGTGTTGCCTTTTTGCTGGTTTTGTGCTAATCGGTCTGACCTGTCTTCTTTTGAATCATTAGTTGTGTTTTGGGAGTGAATGTCTTGGGGTGGTGCTAAGGGGCTGTTTTGCACATCTGGTGCATTGATTCGCTCTGATACCTGGGAATAAGGTACAACAGGATCTGGGTGAGCGATCGTTCGCTGTTCAGTGTCTGTAGATCTGCCGATCGCAGTAGGCTCACCCTCTTCGGTGGGTAGGATGGTTTCCGCTAGTACAGGTGCATCTGAAAACTCACCAGCATCACCCGTAGTACTCCTCAATAGGGTAGGATGGCTTTCGACAGATTCGACCGCCGCGTTTTGTGTTGTGTGAATGTCGGATTGTTGTGTAGTCGGAGTGTGAGATCCTGCTAAAGGAGATGGTGGCATCGTCGGTGATGCTGCGGTTGT
>CAZZXJ010000815.1:0-2790 GCA_964657905.1 uncultured Stigonema sp. | reverse complement strand
TAGTTCTCTGTTTGGTTAAATCTGGGATTAATTAGCCAGATTTTATCCCGAACCCCCCTATTTGGGGATTCGGTTTTTTTTGCTCTGCCTTCACTTGACAGGAGATATACAGTCGCCCAGCCCAGAATCAAGATTGTCAGAACAACAAAATTTCATCCAGTAACTCACTGATTTGATTGACAGCTACTTGAATCAGATAGAGATAGGAGCGGTTTTTCTCCTCAGTCCATTGGTGAATATAACCCAATACGGTTCAGTTAGGGGTGAATGGTAGGAATTTCAGACTTGTAGAGACGCGACGCCAGTTGCTTCAAGTCGGGAAACCCGCCCAACGCACTGGCTCAAATTTCGCGTCTCTACACAGGTTGACGGTTGGCAAATTCTCTTAACAGCAAGCGTATTGGAATATAACCTCTTCCTTCAGTTGGCAGAGAATGAAACAAAAATTAACTAAGTTCGTATATTAGTCTCATAAAGTGCTAAGTTAGTCTAGAGTACGACAAAGTACATAAAACTTAGACTCGCAACAACCCTGGAGGAACTTGGTGTTGAAGGGTTGTGGCATTAGCCAGGATTAGACCCAAAAGCATAGCACCCTAGTGGTGAACTGCCATGAAAAAGGCAGCTGTGGCACTTGCAAAGGTTTAGGTGGAAGGCTCTGTTTGATGAACCTAACTGGCGGTCTTCGCACCCGTGCGATCGCAGCAGGACCAAGCGCCTCAAGAAAGCTTGTCCATCTCAGGTTTTAGGGGAAGTCAAAGGTTTACGCATAAATCTCAAACACTACCCAATTTATCAACGGAAAATTGATAATTAAAGATGTTTTGCTGTTTTCAACACCCATAAATAAAGTGAATAAAATGATTTGGATTGGTGATAACCATGCCGATTAAAAAACAACCTACTCCCCCTCGTTCCCGCTTGATCGGTAATATTTTTCTGGGATTGGCAGCTTTGTTCCTAGGAGCAAATTTTATTGTGCCTAGTTTCTTCGGTCCCCAGATTACTGGTGTTCCCTACAGCTTGTTCATCCATCAGGTGGAGTCAGGGGAAGTCTCGCGGGTGCAAGTCGGTCAAAACCAGATTCGGTTCCAATTGAAAGCTGGCGATGACCAGGCAGGATCTGTGTTCGAGACTACACCCATCTTTGATTTGGGATTGCCCAAGTTGTTAGAAGAAAAGGGTGTTGAGTTTGCCGCTGCCCCTACGTCCCAGAATGGCTGGTTTACCAGTATTCTCGGCTGGGTGGTTCCACCCCTGATCTTTGTGGCAATCTGGCAGTTTATTGCCCGTCGGGATGGTGGACCCCAAGGTGTTCTCTCTATTGGTAAGAGCAAAGCCAAAGCTTATGTGGAGGGGGAATCTGCCAAAACGACCTTTGCCGATGTGGCTGGGGTAGAGGAAGCCAAGACTGAGTTGGTTGAGATTGTGGATTTCCTCAAAACTCCAGGGCGCTATACCCAGATTGGGGCGCGGATTCCCAAGGGGGTGCTGCTGGTGGGTCCTCCTGGGACTGGTAAAACGCTGCTGGCGAAAGCGGTGGCAGGGGAAGCAGGCGTACCCTTCTTCAGTATCTCAGGCTCTGAGTTTGTGGAACTTTTTGTTGGTGTGGGTTCTTCACGGGTGCGTGACCTGTTTGAGCAGGCGAAGAAGCAAGCTCCCTGCATCGTGTTCATTGATGAACTGGATGCTATAGGCAAGTCGAGAAGCAGTGGTGGGTTCTACGGCGGCAACGATGAGCGGGAACAGACGCTCAACCAGTTGCTCACAGAAATGGATGGGTTTGCGGCGGGCGATGCCATTGTGATCGTGCTGGCAGCAACTAACCGCCCGGAAGTATTAGACCCTGCCCTCCTACGTCCCGGTCGATTTGATCGTCAAGTGCTGGTCGATCGCCCCGATCTGTCCGATCGTGAGGCGATTCTCAAAATCCATGCTCAGAAAGTAAAGCTGGGTGAAGATGTGAATCTTAGGGCGATCGCGACTCGCACCCCCGGTTTTGCCGGAGCAGACTTGGCAAATCTGGTGAATGAAGCGGCACTCTTAGCCGCCCGCAATCAACGCTCCGAGGTTGCCCAGAAAGACTTTGCTGAAGCGATCGAGCGTGTGGTAGCAGGTCTGGAAAAGAAAAGCCGTGTCCTCAACGACAAGGAAAAGAAGATTGTTGCTTACCACGAAGTCGGTCATGCGCTAGTCGGTTCCCTGATCGCCGGATCGGGTCGGGTCGAGAAAATCTCCATCGTACCCCGTGGTATGGCAGCGTTGGGTTACACGCTGCAACTGCCAACAGAAGATCGGTTCCTCATGGACGAAGCCGAACTCCGGGGGCAAATTGCCACCCTGCTTGGTGGACGGTCAGCTGAAGAGATTGTGTTTGGCAGCATCACCACCGGGGCATCCAGTGATTTGCAGCGAGCGACTGACCTAGCAGAACGGATGGTGACAACCTACGGAATGAGCAAAATCTTAGGTCCCTTGGCTTACCAGCAGGGGCAGCCAGCCATGTTCTTGGGCGATGGTGCGCCGAATCCCCGCCGGATGGTGAGTGAAGAAACGTCGCGATCTATCGACCGCGAGGTAAAGGACATTGTAGAAACTGCCCATCAGCAAGCTTTGGATATCCTTGAGCGCAACCGAGACTTGCTGGAAACGATTTCTACCAAACTCTTAGAGACAGAGGTCATTGAGGGGGAGCAACTGCACAGCCTCCTCAGCCAAGTTCGCCCTGTAGCTAGTGTAACTGCTACGGTCTAGTACCGCTGCGCGGAAGTCAAAAGTCAAAAGTCAAAA
>CAZZXJ010000814.1:0-2793 GCA_964657905.1 uncultured Stigonema sp. | reverse complement strand
GACTGGGTTTTAAGCTGTTTTTAACTGTCTAGTTATTTCTGCCGCCCTGTACTAGAGCAGTCCATCATGTCATCTCATCGTTAGTCATACGCCTTCGTAAGTGAGAGAACACGCAGACGTACTTCATCGTTGAACTTGCCTCCTGGATACTCTAAAAAAGCTACCACACGGCGGCGCTATATGTAATACTTATGTAATGTTATATGTTTTAGGATAGCCCTTATTCAAAGGGTGGTTCCTCACGCCTGTGACGGTGTTTTAGCTTTAGGGACTTCCAAATAAAAAAATATCCGCTCCTCGTAGGGTGCGCGATTGTGGGACACCGTAACGCACCATTATCCGGTGCGTTACGCTATGGCGCTTCGCACCCTACAACTAGGCTCCGGCAGAGTGAAAAATCTGGCTTGCAGTAAGATTTAAATCGGGGAAGGTTTTGGACACAATGCGGTTATCTCCTCGAAAGTGAGTGATTTGGTATTCCCCATCGACCAAGTTACAGACACTTATTGTGGGTTGTTTGGGGTTGCCGATAAATTTTCTGGCACCGTTAGCAGCATAGTCAACAATCCAATATTCAGGAATTTTCATAATCTCGTAATTTCCAAACTTGGTGTAATAATCATCTTCCCAGTTGGTACTTACAACCTCAATAATTAACGGGATGCTTCGATAATCGCTAACAGTGGATTCTTTCTCCCATAGCTCTTCATTTTGGAGATTAGAACTATCTAGCAATAATACATCTGGTGAGTAGCCAGATGCTTTTAGAAGGGGTTTAACCAAGGCAGTTTTTGGTATAAAGTATGGTAAATCTAACCTTCGGTATTCTAGGGTAACCTCAGCCGCTAAAAATCCTACAACCCGTTCATGTTTACCTGTAGGTTGTGACATCTCGACAATTACCCCATCATGTAATTCATAGCGCTTAAAAGTACTTTCTGGTAGCCATTCGATAAATTCTTCAAAAGTAACTAGTTTTTGTGTGGGTAGTGTTTGAGCCATAAAAAATTCAGATTAGATATTGTTGTTATCGCAATGATACTGTTTATTCCGTAGTTCTGAATTGCAAAATAGTTTTTAGTTCCTCTTCTTCTTCCTTCAATACGTAATAAAGTTCCCAACTTTGTTGGAGGTTTAACCAAAACTCTGAGCTATTTCCAAAAAATTTTGATAACCGTACTGCCGTACTAGGTGTAATACCTCGCTTTTGATTTACAAGCTCATTTATTCAGTTAAAGACTAGATATCATGATTAGGAAAGTAGAAGCTTACTGCTTGCGTCTCATGCTAATCGGACTGTGGAGAAAATTTGGGCAGGACTCGACCTGTGCGAGTGATGTATTGCTGATACTGCTTTCCGAATGTATCCAGCATCATCTGTTCTTCTTGAGGCACACGAAATAGATACATCGGCAAAAACGATACGAGATAAGACAGTCCACAAATCCAATTGTGTAAGAGCAGTGCTTGGGCAATTCCCCAAAGCCAAAATGCAGCATACATCGGATGACGAATGTATCGGTAAACTCCATTCTCAACCAGTGCATGATCTTCACGCACTTCGAGCGATGCCGACCAGTTCTGTCCTAAGTCAGTATGGGAAGGCCAGAATAAGGCGATCGCCAGCCCAAACACGATTGTACCGAGCCATCCTGTCCAATTGGGTAAATCGTAAGCAGCAAAGTCAAACCAAGGTGTAAAGACATTTACTAAGGGCAGGACAAGCATTCCAATAATCACTATAAATAGCAAAACTTTTTCTAGAACAGTCACTCGTCCGTCTACCACCTTCAATTTCTGTTTAGCAAGCCGTGCGAAGTAAAACCGAATCGCATAAGTGATGATAAAGCCAACCTGAAAAACAATCTTGCGCGTCTCCTCAGACATAGTGATTTCTTCCCATCGAATTTTCTTTCCGTAGTTCCCTAACGGTTGGACAGACCCGTAATTAAGCTTGCTACCAGGTACTCAAAGCTCTGATCGCACGAGCGAGGAAAGGTAAACAGCTTGGCGTGTTCTGCTGAGACAAACCCATGTATTGCAGCATGAAAGAATCGACTCGCATCAATGATTACTTCTTTCGATGAACAAAACGGCGCTAATGCCCGCTCATAAAAAGCCGCAATGTCTTGATAAATGGCATGAAACGCTGGATCCTTCAAATCGAAGGGCTTACTGGTGATAAAGGCATATAGCTCCTTGTGTTGATGAGCAAACTGCCGATCTTGGTAGGCGGAAATTATACTAAGCTGGACTTCGAGATCCTTATCCGAGATAGATCGCATTACGCTACGCCATAATCTGTATACTGACGCTTGTAAGGAGCTTGCAAACCCAAGATAATATCCTCTCGTGGTACTCCCATCATCACTAATTCCTCTGCCGGATTGCGATCGGTTAAATTCTGTTGAAGCCAGATTTTGCCATCTTTAATATCAAAATGCATCACGCATCGATAAATACGATTAAATCCTTGCCAACCTACATTCATCCATTGATAATGATTGCGTTCTGTATCTAAAATGAGTTGGACTTCGACATCGTTATCCGAGACATCATCACTGGCATAGTTCGTCAACAATGTTTTAACATACTCTTGATATTTTGCTAGTTTATCCACTGTACAATCACCTCATTTGCCGGCTCGTAAACAATTAATAGCACCTGATACTGTTTGATCGCAGTTTTAGTAAACTCAAGTTGAAAAAATGTTTTGTACGTATCCAATGGAACTGCTAAGTATAATACTCGATCTGGTTCAGATCCTGCTAATGCTAGACGGTAACTAAGGAA
>CAZZXJ010000813.1:0-2794 GCA_964657905.1 uncultured Stigonema sp. | reverse complement strand
CTTTTTAGGTTCGCGAGTATAACTCGCGAACCACTTCTTTTTGTCCAAAGTCCAAAAACACAGCAGACTGGCGATAAATTTGTCGATGCTGTATGTGTGTTGTCAGCAGAGGAATTCCAAACTCTGGCAAGAGTTCCAAGCTTTCTTGAGCCAAGGTCGTTTTTGGTTGGCATTGGTTTAATACAAGCCTAGACTGCAAGGTGTCATTAAAATCACTAACGTTGTGGATCACCTGTCGAATCCCGACTGCCGCCCACAGATCCAATGGGGAAGGGATAATAGGCACTAGGGCTAGGTCTGCAATCAGCAACGCGCTTTGCGGTACAGGGGAATCAGCAGCAGGAGGGCAATCGATGATGATGATGTCGTAGTCATCAATAAATTTTTTGACTTCACGGTGGACTTTATTGCTAGCAGCGCTTAACCCGATTACGGCAGCAGGGAAAGGAGTTTCATCAACTGCGGAGGCAGCCCAGCGTGTAGCTGTCCCTTGCAGATCTGCGTCAACCACTAAGACTTTGTTACCGCGCCGTGTAAGCGCACCAGCAAGCTGCATACTAACAGTTGTCTTTCCTGAACCACCTTTCTGGTTAACAACGGCAATAATTTTAGCTGTCATCAGACTAACTGTTTAAACTCTTTAAACAGTAAAAACGGTTTATACAGTTTATAGTTTTTATATGATTTAAACAATTGTATTGTGGCACAAAGAGAGTGGGATAAAGCGTCTTAAAGCGTTTATATAGTTTTAATGATTTATATCGTTATAATAGTTAATAGATTTTAGAAACCAGAAGTTTTTTCTAGCCATCATAGAAGCTATGACGAAAAAGAGCATAAAATCAGCCTTGACGAGTTCATTAAGATCTGAAGATGAAGCTGTGCGGAACCGTTTTCAGCAAGCGGAAAGCTTGTTGTCAGAGAAAACACAGCAGGGTTCTGGTCAGCAGACAGACTTAGAGCTACCGATAAGATTGAATGGACTGCAACCGGAAAAAAAGGAGAAAGTGATTCGTGATAGTTTTACGCTTCCGTCTAGTGATTATGAATTAATCGCAACACTTAGGCAACGATGCTTAACAAGAGCAGTTAATGCCACAAAAAGTGAAGTGATTCGCGCTGGACTACATATACTCCAGTCGTTATCTGACGAAGAATTGATCCAAACGATCTCAAGCCTTGAAAAGGTGAAAACAGGCAGACCAGCAGTCAAGATCTAAAAAGAATAAATTTTATATACTGTTAAAACTATATAAACTGTATACGCTCATGCTCACAAAGCGTCTTTTAAGTGTTACGAAATCTCAAGGGTTTTCGCCCCCTGTTCCACGAAATTGCTCAAAAGTTGACTAAAGCAAAGGTGACATCACCCGCCTTACTTGTCTGCGTATCGTACAGTAACGTGAAATGCTCCTATATTGTCTGAATACCATATAAGTGGAATTAATCTTTCAGGTATTATGTAATTGTCTCCGTGAGTCCTCAAGATCCCAGAAGCTTTTTTTAAAGCGTCATGAGAAGCCCTACATACTTCTGCTTGCTCTGTTGAAACTCCTGAAAGGACTGCGTCGTTTACGATAAACGTCAGCCACCCGTTATGATCAAAGTCAATAACTTGACTAGTGGTAATAGGTTTCAAATCTTTTGATTTTAAACTGTTCTCTGCCAAGACTTTAAATGGATCATCAACGGCTGACCCTGGCTTTTCCATTACCTGTGCTAGCAACATTCCCCATCTTCCTTGAAAAAGAAGGCAATTATTTAACTCTAGACTATCAAGCTCTTCCCCATCTGGACCAATCCAGTTTCGACGAAATACATCTTTCTGACCAAAATTACCTATCTGGCATTGAGCCGAGAACCTTGTAAAATCATGCTTGATGAGCTGAAAAGACTTACTCTGTCTAGTTTTCAAGCATTCTCTCTCAGGAGACGTTACATATTAGGCTAGTAATTTCACTATTGACATTAAATAAATTCTCAAAAAAACCTTAAAATATATCATTTTTTGAGGGAGTCCCAAAATCAGCCTCTAAAATTTTGATACAAAGTAAAGCCTCAGTAATAACCTTGCATCACGTTCAGATGTACCTTGAGAGCGATCGCTGGCTTAGGCATTCAGTTAGAAGCAAAATGCAATTGATACTAACTCTGTGGGTAAAAATCTTTGAAAGCTAGACCCGGCAATACTTTTTAGCTCTAATTGTTAAAAAGTATTTTTTATATTCAGATATATGAAAAATTGTCAACCGTAATTTCTGATTTAGATATGTAGCGCTCAAGTTGAAAAAAGTGCTGAAAACTAGATATAGCAGGGGTTTCCAAACCATCTTGCATGATTTTACAAGGTTCTCGGCTCAATGCCAGTTTTGTCCAAAACAGTTTTAAAAACTCATTTTTGATATATGGTTCATAAATCAAACACTCTCTCATAATTTGATGCAGAGATTTACTTTACTATCGGCTGTGTTGCTTGAAATTGCGCTAACTCTCTCTTAATTTATGGTTCAGAATTTTTCTCAAATTATGATTCAAAGCATATTTATTTGTACTATTCAGTTCTATTTTAGACTTTTCGTACATCCTCTAATGCACTTTCTTTTGGCAGTGAATTGAAAATTGGTCTATCATTTTTTTAACACCATCCCTGCTTTTTTGGGGTCAAAACCGTCAGGCAAGATAGTGGGACAGGGGTATTTGTCATGCAAATTTTCACATGTTTGTTGACTAGTATTACTATCTGTGTATTGCGCTTTTCCTAGGTGGGCAGTTTCGAGGTGGGCACCAGAGAGGT
>CAZZXJ010000812.1:0-2804 GCA_964657905.1 uncultured Stigonema sp. | reverse complement strand
CTCCTGACTTCTGTCTCCTGACTCCTGACTCCTTGCACTAGTTGATGTTCCCTGGACAAAAAATCTTAGACGGATGCCATCTCTACCAAACCCTCTTGGCGCGACACAACTCCGGTGTATCCCAGATCACGTCGCGCTTTCGTGTCATTTAGTGTCACTTCCTCGCCGATCATACACAAGGCTGTTTGAGTGATGGGAGGTGAGTCATCTAGCTTCAAAACCTTCCAACCGCTTTCAAAACTCCAAGCCAATGCCCGGACTAACCAACGAGGTAGGCTGCGTGTACCCGGATCAATTCCTTGTGTAAGCGCTAGTTCTGTGACAAAGCCTCGGAATTCGACGGGTGGACCGTCGGTCACAAAGTAGACTTCACCTCCCTGTCCACGTTCTGCCGCGCAGATCAGTCCTTCACATACGTTTTTTACGTGGCAGGTGGATACGAGATAACGACCTCCCGAGATCCAAGCAAAGTCGCCGTTGCGGATGTTCTCAATAATGCGCGGTAGCAACGTGGTATCTCCTTTTCCCCAGATAAAACGTGGCCGAACCACAACTGTTGTCAGTTCGGGTGAGTTTGCTTGAAGCACCCGCTCTTCTGCGATCGCTTTAGTCAGTGGGTACAGACCTAGTGGCTTTGCTGGACGGGGTCGGGTTTCATCGGCATTAATAATCGGTTTCTCTCCCACCAATACGGCTTCTGTGCTTACATGTACAAGTCGTGATATGTTTGTTAACTGAGCAGCGGCAATGACTTGCTCTGTTCCGTACACATTAACTCTCTGAAAATCCTCCGGTCGTCCCCAGTCACGTACCTTTGCGGCAGCATGGAAAACAACTGTGCATCCCTCCATCCCAGACTGGAGTGCTTTTAAATCATCGAGATCTCCAGGTATTGCCTGGGCGCCAGCATGCTTTACCGTCTCAGCAGCAGATGCCGACCGCGCCAGTGCCCGCACTTCAACTCCCTGTGCCCGGAGGGTTCTAATCAGGTTTCGACCGAGAAACCCTGACCCGCCAGTGACAAATGCACGCATCTATTCTCCTCCCTGATAATTTGTTCAATCGTTTGTGAGGAAATTTACCATAGCATTGGCCTTTGTCAGAGTAACTTTACCCTGACAAGAAAAACCCAACCCATGTATTTAGCATAGGTTGGGGCGTGGGGGCGTTTTGTATAGATGCTCTCAATATAAAAATTTCGGACAGTTAGTCACGTGATACTTTAAGTAGGTTGAATCTAAATAAACCTTATTGGTTGTGGTCGTCATTAGTCATTTGTAAGGGTTTTAGGCGTGTTTATGTTTCGTAACGCCCTTTATGTTTATTTCTACTCACCTACTTAGTAGCCTAGGCGATCGCTTTGATCAGTGCATGCGGAGGGATTGTTGCAGATTTAAACCGTTGGCAGACAAGTGAATATCGAGTTTCCACGCTAAGAAAGAGGACTAATTCTGTCTTAAAGATGTGGTGTAGCATATGAGTGATCTGGTTAAGTTGAAACTAGAAACTCTTAAAAGAGGAAAAAATGAATAAGACACTGTTAACAACTTTGATATTTGCTCTGGTACTATTGTTTATCTTCTCTCCCTTTGCTGCCCTTGCTGGTCTCATGCTCGTATTGGTAGTCGCGGCGTTTTTCTTTTTCCTAGGGAATGTCTTCCAAGCAATTCTTGGCAGTAGCGATATAGATCGTAACTCGGCTTGATACTCTCGCCGTAAGAGCGCACCAATAAATACTTAACGAAGTTCAAAAATCAAACCGGATTCCTATTGTACTTCTCAGTGTTTTGAGGTATTTATTCTTCTCTCCTGACTCCTGACTTCCTGTACTAGCTATTTTTCTAGGGTGAATTCTCCCCATTTTTCTGATGCCCTTAGTGAGAAAAAAGCGACACCATATGAGTATCCAGAAAAGTTTGTGGAGAATATAATGTCCTCATTACTAGCTCTATCCAACAATTTAGCGGACACTGTAGAGCAAGCTGGGAGTGCTGTTGTTGCAGTTAATGCTGGTAAACGGATTTCCCCTAGTGGTATTCACTGGCGCAATGGTATAATTGTCACTTCTGACGAGTCACTCCAGCGCTATGACGAAATTACTGTCACTCTCGCAGATGGAAGAACTGTACCAGTGACTCTTCTCGGTCATGACTCCAGCACCGATGTAGCTGTTTTTCAATTACAAAATGTTGAACTCCCAGTAGCGAAAATTGGCGATGCCAAAACACTGAAAGTTGGTCATCTAGTACTGGGACTGGCAAGAAGTAGCGAGGGTGATATTCGGGCAGCTATGGGTGCTGTAAGTGTTGTCAGTGGTGCTTGGCGGAGCATGAGTGGTGGCAATATCGACCAATTCATCCGTCCAGATATCACACTTTACCCTGGCTTTGCAGGCGGACCACTCGTTGATGCTGCTGGTTACGTGGTAGGTATGAACACATCGGGGCGGCGTGGTACTGTTCTAACTATCCCGGCGGCTACGGTAAATCGGGTCATTGACCAACTGCAGGCAAAGGGACGTATTGCACGGGGTTACCTGGGTTTGGGGATGCAACCTGTACGCTTGCCGAAAAACATGAAAACGGCACTCAATTTAACTTCTGCTAGCGGGGTGATTGTCGTCAATGTAGAACAAAATGGACCTGCTGACAATGCTGGTGTGCTACTTGGAGATGTGTTGGTGGAGTTTGATGGCACTCAGATAAACGACACAGCTGATGTGCTGGCGCTTCTTAATAACAGTGATCGCGTCCTTAAAACTGTCAAAGCACAGATTGTGCGGGGTGGCGCGTTAGTTGAGTTAG
>CAZZXJ010000811.1:0-2806 GCA_964657905.1 uncultured Stigonema sp. | reverse complement strand
GCCGGTACTCCGGCGTCGGAACGAGCGTCATTATCAATTACGAATTATTTTGACGTTCTTGAATGAGGGGAATGCGAATCACAAACTCAGCCCCGAATCCTGGTTGGGAAATGCATTCTATGGAACCGCTATGTCTTTCTGTGATAATTTGGTAACTAATTGCTAGTCCCATACCCGTACCTTTTCCAACGGGCTTGGTGGTAAAAAAGGGATTAAATAGTTGATTTTTAATATCTTCTGGTATTCCCAGTCCGTTGTCGGCAATACGAATTGTGACTTGATTTGGCGCTGGTAATTGGGTGCGAATATAAATTCGGGGATGATCCGTTTTCAGTGTTTTTTTTGTTGTCCACCGACCTCTAAACACTGAATCTTCTAAAGCATCAATCGCATTCACTAAAATATTCATAAATACTTGATTTAGCTGCCCAGCATAACATTCAATCAAGGGGAGGTTGCCGTATTCTTTGATCACCTCAATGTTTGGGCGCTGGTCAGTAGATTTGAGGCGATTTTGGATAATCATTAAAGTACTATCAATTCCCTCATGGATGTCAACCTCTTTCATTTCAGCTTCATCTAAGCGTGAGAAAGTCCGCAGAGAAAGCACAATAGCGCGAATACGGTCTGCTCCTATGTTGATCGATTTGAATAGTTTGGGTAAGTCTGATCTCAAAAATTCCAGTTCAATGAGATCTGCAAACTCCTCAATTGCCTCCCCTGGTTGAGGATAATATTTTCGGTAGAGATCTAACAGTGAAAGTAAATTTTGGATGTATTCATTCGCAGGGTTGAGGTTGCCGTAGATAAAGTTGACTGGGTTGTTGATTTCGTGTGCCATACCTGCTACTAGTTGACCTAAGCTGGACATTTTTTCGCTTTGAATTAACTGAGCTTGGGTGTGTTTTAGTTTGTGTAATGCTGTTTCTAGTTCTTGTGCTTGCTGTCGTAAATCTGATAAAGCTTGTTTGCGTTCTGTGATATCTCGGAAATACCAAATTCTGCCGTAATAATCTCCAGCAGGCGATGTCTGACGACAAGCCGCTTCTCCTAGCGGAGACGCTGCGCGAACGCATCTACGCACTGGCGCAGAATAACGATCAAACGTCCGTCCATCCTTCAGGACAATTTCATCACGGCTGCTTTCATCTAAATAGTGGTACAGATACTCGACTTTAGCGAGAAATTCTGCTGGATTCTCTAGTTGGTTTAGCACACATTCTAGGAGTTGCCGATCATCAGTCTGGTGGATTATTGCTGGAGGTATTTGCCATAAATGGGAGAAATGTTGATTGTATGATGCAATTTGACGATTTTCATCGATAATCAGAATGCCGTCGATAGAAGCTTCTTGTTGAGCTTGCAGCACAGCATTACTACGGCGCAGGGCAGCTTCTGCTTGCTTCAGTTCAGTAATGTTAGTAGCTGTGCCGATTTTACCTAAAACATTCCCCGATTCATCCCGCAACACCATCGTATTACATAGTAAATTCAGCTTTCTGCCATCCTTTGCCAGCACAACAGCATCGTACTGAAAGACTGACTCTCCTGCCGATATACTGGGCAAAATTCCTGGTTGCTGAATTTGTTCAGGCGGCTCAAACTCACTAAAGTGACGACCAATCATTTCTGCTGGTTCATAGCCATAGATGCTTCTCACTGCCTGATTCACAAAAGTCCAACATCCTTGGGCATCTACTGACCAAATCATGTTCTGGGACGCCTCAACCAAGTGACGGTACTTTTTCTCACTTTCCGTTAAGGCAAGTTCTGCTTGTATACGCTTAATGCCCACGGAAATCTCGTTTGCAGCCAATTGCAATGCGTCTAGGGCTGATTGTGTCAGGGTTTGGCGGGCAAACATCGCAATGACGCCAATGAGATTGCCATCCAAAATCAGGGGATATCCGGCAAAAGCAACCATGCCTTCCCGCTTTGCCCATTCTTGATTGCCTACACGCGGATCATTGAGAACGTTATTCGTCAGGTGAGGTTGACGTTCTTGGGCAATTAATCCAATTTTGAACATCCCTACAGGAACACGACCGTGGGGACCATTAATATGAGTGTACATTCCGGAGCTGGCTTGCAGTTCCAGTACGTTTTCAAGGGTATTCAGTGTCCAGATGCGGGCAAAGGCAGCATTAACGTGGTTGACTAGGGCATCAGTACAACGCTTGAGAATTGGTTGTAGTGTCTGACCTTGGGTGATAGCAGTGTTTATTTCTACATGCAAAGCTGCTAAAGATGCTTTTTCCGCTAGTTCAGCTTCTACCCGCTTTTGCTGTGTGAAATCGCGAATAGTCCCAACTAAGAAATGATTACCTTGCTCATCCTCAACCAAATATTTTTTGGTCAGGATCAAGTGTGTGACGCCATAGGAATCTGTAAAACATTCCTCATTTTCATCAGTTATGCCTGTAGTGAAAACCAGTTCATCTTTTTCCCGAAACACATCAGCTTCGGCTTTGGAAAAGAAATCATCGTCAGACTTGCCAATTAATTCTTCTCGGCTATACCCGATGAAATTACAAAAGGCATCGTTAAGTAGTATCCACTGATTTTGGCGGTTTTTGACAAACATCGGGTCAGATATACCGTTGATCATCCGCAGTAGAAACGCCAGCGAGAAGTTTTGCTGCTGTGTATATTGGTGGAGAGGGGAGTCCTTGAGAGATGTGGAATCGTTCATACGCGAAGTTGGATCTAAAATCGAGCTACGCATGTGCCAGCCTAAGTCGTATTTATTATTCCCAGGATTTTGCCATGAGTGTAGCGCTGCGCAGAATTCGTAATTCGTAATTCG
>CAZZXJ010000810.1:0-2807 GCA_964657905.1 uncultured Stigonema sp. | reverse complement strand
ACTAGCGCTTAGCTTGCAGTATCGATAGCAATTAAAATATACTCTTTGTCGAGAATTCATTGATAATTGGAATAAATATTTGAACTACAGAACGCTTAAAAACCAACTTCTGTCAAAAACTATGCAAGATGAGTAATGCACTTGCCATAGCTGCTGTAACTGCAGTATTGAAAGACCTACTTGAAAACGGTCTAGTGAGTGACTCAATCACCACCAGTGTTGGCGATGTGATTGTGAGTGCCCTACCGCCCGATCGCATTTCAGTGGAAACGGACGAGCGTGCTCAGATCAACCTGTTTCTCTATCAAGTCACGCAAAATCGCAATGCTGACTGGATATCTCAGGAAATGCGGCTGCGTAACCCTCGACAAATGGGAGAACCACGCTCAACAAATCCACCCTTGGCTCTTGACCTTCACTACTTATTGACAGCCTACGGAGCGAAAGATTTTCAAACAGAAATTCTTTTGGGGTATGTAATGCAGTTGTTGCATGATATCCCGGTTTTGACGCCTGATATCATCCATACTGCTTTAAAGGGTGCATCAACAGTCAATAGTTCTAGCATCTTGTCTCAAGCTCTCGCCACTGTGTCCGTGTCCGATCTAGCCGACGGGCTTGGGCAGATCAAGATTTACCCAGAGTTTTTTAGCATGGAAGAGACATCAAAACTATGGTCTGCCCTGCAAACACACTATCGTCCGTCAGCGGCGTACCGCGCATCAATGGTACTCATCGATAGCCGCAGCGCGAATAAGTAGGTCGGCGTGAATAATTAAAGGTTTGTAGTAAGCGCTTACTACGAGCCGAGCCAGCCTTTAATCTCAGTATCCGTCAGTGTTCTTTCTAACTTCATACATTCACTGTGGGCTGCACTGAGTAAATGTTTCATCATCACTGGTTCTCCCGCCTCGGCGGCGCTAAAGGCGGCATTTAAGGCGATATTGCGGATATTTCCACCTGCTAGATTGATTTGAGCCAGCTTCTGAAAGTCTAACTCTTGAATTGGTGTCTGTTTTGGGAAGATGCGCTGCCAGATTTGTGCCCGTGATTTGGAATCAGGGAAGGGAAAGGAGACAACAAAGCGGAGGCGTCGCAGGAAAGCCTGGTCTAAGGAACTTTTCAAGTTAGTAGTCAAAATCGCCAAACCGTGGTAAGCTTCCATCCGCTGGAGCAGATAGCTGACTTCAATATTGGCATGGCGGTCATGGCTATCTTTGACCTCAGAGCGCTTGCCAAATAGGGCATCAGCTTCATCAAATAACAAAATCGCACCGCCAGCTTCAGCGGCATCAAAAATCCGCCGCAGATTCTTCTCGGTTTCGCCGATGTATTTACTCACCATTGTACTAAGGTCGATGCGGTAGAGGTCTAGTCGCAATTCTTTGGCTACTATCTCTGCTGCCATTGTCTTACCAGTACCGGAAGCTCCGGCAAATAAAGCACTTATACCTAAACCACGACTCGTCTTACCAGCAAACCCCCACTCCCAGTACACTTTAGACCGTTGCCCCACATGAGTAGCTAGATCTTGCAGTATCTTTTGCTGTGCTTCTGGCAGCACTAGGTCATCCCAGGTGGCAGTTGAGTCAATGCGTTGCGCCAAATCATCCAGACGAGGGCGTGCCATCGTCCGACAAATATCCCACAACTGACTGGGGAGGGCGGTATCTTCTCCTTGGTCTTTGTAGGAGTGCTTTTTGACTTGCAAACAGGCGGATTGAATAGCGTCCGTGTTGAGGTTGAACTGGGACACTAGCGCCTCTACATGCCCGTTAAGTTCCGTGGCGGTATTACCAAGGTAGGAGTACCAGAGGTTTCGCTGTTCGCTGTGGGTAAGCTTGGACACGTCGAAGGAAATTAGGGGGCGGCGTGGTGACAGCAGCCGTTCTTCTGTGGAGATGATTAACGGGGTGGGGATATTTTGAATTAACTGTAAAATGGTAGCATTAAGAGCAGGATCGGCTGATAACTGATCGCAATCGAGCAGGAGAGCGCTATTGGTCAAAGCGGCTTCCCGTTTCCACCTGCGCATCAGGTGATTGAGGTCGGTGGAATCAGTTGGCAGGTTGCGGGTAGACATGACTTTCAGCGATCGCCCAATAAGTGCACAGGCGAATTCCGCGATCGCCCACTTGTCAGCAACTTGGACACCACACAATTGTACGCAAGGTAAAGTTGATGCCGCTTCAGCCTGGGACCAAGTCGCTGCCAGTTGTTCTGCCAGATGCTGGTGTGAGGGTTGTAAAGGTGTTCTGCTATGATCTGGTAGCGGCTGAATCAGGTGCATCAGGAGCTCGTCTTGATATGGTTTACCCATTATATAGAGCAGGATGCTGTTGTCTATCTGCAAGCGGCATCTGGTCACTTCCTGTCCTGTTCCAACTTGCACCAACTGCCAATATTGCAAGGGAGCAGTGGGTAAGAGGGCATCCCAATCAGGGTTTGGGAACAGGCGCATAGCTAAGCCGAAGGTTGGATAGGTTAAATGTTGATCTTCCTGGATTTGAGCGCAAAGTTGAGGGAAGTAGAACAGGAGAGCCTGAGCAACACACAACAGCAGGATCTGGCGCTCAAAGAGGGACAGGTGGAAGGTGGTACAGAGATATTCCAATGCTGGAGGGTCGTTGATTGTTCTAGCGACATCGGTGAGGGCGGATTGGATATCGGGGGTAGGTTCTTTGGGCTGGTGGCGATCGCTATATTCTTCTACAGCTTGCTCTACTGCAGACAAGCCTGTCTGTAGATCATGAATGTTAACATTGTACCAGGGGGTTGTGGGGGTGCGGTTCATCCTGGAATTATCG
>CAZZXJ010000809.1:1582-2808 GCA_964657905.1 uncultured Stigonema sp. | reverse complement strand
ATTAACAACCAACAATTAACAACTAACATCTTCTAGAAAATATCTACCGGATCTGTGGAACGAAGTTTGTTTATAGCGAGCGCTCCTGATGCCATACACATTAAAATTGTTGATATCAAGACAATTAGTGCATTGTTAAGACTCATCTTGATTGGTAACTTAGTAGCTTTCATGGCAAAATCATATAACCACCAAGAAAAAGCTACTCCTGGTATATAACTTGATACTGCTAAGATGAAAGCCTGTTGAAAGACTACAATTAATAAATAATTGGTTGTATAACCTATGGCTTTTAAAGTAGCATAAGCAACTAGTTGAGTTGAAATATTACTATAAAGAATTTGATAGACAATGACTACACCGACAACAGCAGCCATTGTGAGCATGAGACTAAGTATAAAACCAATGGGCGTTCTGTTAGCCCAATATTCTCTTTCAAAATCAATAAAACCTTGGCGAGTAAAAACTAGGACATCATTAGGTAAGTGTGCCTTTAAATCTTTCTGAACATTTTGCGGGTTGGCACCGGACTTGAGGGTTATTGCGCCCACGTCTATCAGTTCTGCTGGACGGGTGTTGGGAAATATCCTCAAGAAAGTTGAGTCACTGGTAATTAAATTGCCATCTACTCCAAAGGAAGGACCTAAGCTGAATAAACCACCAACTCTCACCCTATAGCCACCTATTGAATTAAAGGGATAGATTTCAATTGTCTGATCAGTTTTAAGGTATTCAAATTTATGAGCAACATCTCCGAACTCTGGTCGAGAATCCCGGTCAAAAAGCACAACATCGGGAATTTTTATTTTGTCTAAATTCTCCTCCACTTCTGGTATGTTCATCACAGGCTTTCCTGGTTCAAAACCAATAACATATATTGAGTATTTTTCACCATTTACAGGATTTTTAAATTTGGCGAATCCCAAATACATGGGACTGACTGACTCTACACCATTAAAACCTAGGGTTTGGTACAAACGACTTCGGAAAAAGCTTTGAATAGCCGTCAAAGATTTATATTGCGAACTGACTAAAAATAAATCTCCTTGAAGATTTCGATGTAACTGGGTAGCACTTGAATAGAGAGCATCTTGGAAACCAAGTTGCATAAACATCAGAATCACGATAAAAGCAATGCCAGCCACAGCCACTAAAGAACGCACTTTGGTTCGGACTAGTTGTAGCCATGCCAAGGGAATTTTGACAATCATGGTTTTTCTAGTTAA
>CAZZXJ010000809.1:0-1572 GCA_964657905.1 uncultured Stigonema sp. | reverse complement strand
CTCCGTGTCCTAAATCAAATCCAATGATTTTGATATCGTGATAATCTTGCATTGCTGATTGCTGATTGCTAATTGTTCAGTATTAGTTCTTACAATTAACAATCAACAATTCCCGAATCAAAAAATTAGATTTGAATAGCAACATCCACCTGTAAGTTGGTTAAACCTGCCACCCGTTCACTATCTGCTGGGTTATCAATGCGGATTTTCACCTGAATGACTCTACGGTCTGTATCTGCTTCAGGGTTGACACTTAAGATGTTTTGTTTGTCAACTTGCAAACCAATCTCGCTCACAGTTCCCCATAATTTCCCTGGAAACGTAGTGCTGGTAATGGTAGCTTTTTCACCTAGACGTACTTTGTTAATATCAGTTTGATAAACTTCTGCCAGTACATACATTTGAGATGTTTTGCCTACATCAACAATCCCTTCACTACCGCTTACTTCTCCACTTTTAGTATTAACTTTCAAAACTCTCCCGTTAATAGGAGATACAAGGTAGGTTAAATCATAGTCTGCTTTTGCCTGTTTGACAGCAGTAATAGCACTATTGACCTCGGATTCTGCTTCCTGGACATCCACAGGACGTACCTCACTAATGCTCACCAGTTTGGCTTTTGCCTGATTGATCTGATCGTTAAGAGTGTTCACTGTACGGTTTAAGCTAGCTTGGGCTTCTGTTAACTGCTGTTGCACAGTATTCATCTGTAGCTGCTTACTATCTGCTATGGAAGCGGAAATGGCACCTTGTTGGTATAGCTGCTGATATCGATTGTTCTCAGTTTGAGCATTTTCTAATTCAGCTTGTAAGCGTGCGATTGTCGCTTGCTGCGCGGTAATTTCTCCTTTTAATTGCGCTTTTAACTGAGCGATCGCCGCTTTTTGAGCATCGATTTCTCCCATTTTCGCCCCAGCTTTTACCTGCGCTAATTTAGCTTGTGCAACTTGAACTTTATCAGCAGCTTGTTGCAGCGCCGCTTTACTGCGAGCATAATTTTCAAGCCACGCTATAACTTGCCCTCTTTGCACCTGATCTCCTTCCTTCACCAGCAGTTTTTCAACTCGAACACCGCTTAGTGAACTGGGGGGAGATAACTTAGTAATTTCGCCTTGAGGCTGTATACGTCCCAAGGCAGTAACAGCAATTCTAGCAGGAGCTGTCTTTGAGACTAATGCTTTCTGAGGCTCAACATTAGACCGCAATCTTGAAAAACTATAGAGAGATACTAGCCCTGTCACTAAAGTAACAGAAGCCACTAAAATGATTCGCCACGGAAATGCAGGTTTTCTGTATAACTGGCTTTCCTTGTCTACTGCCATATTTTTATCCAAATTGTGCTATGCCAGGGAATAGCCTAAATGGCTATATTACAGTCGATTACAACAGACTCATCCGGAAATTAACTAAGAAGGCTTGTCCTTGATAGGTTTTATCTGAAGAACGCGGATAGGTCTAAAGAGTTATATATATTGTGCGCGATGGTCCCTATCGCAGCCGCCACAGATAACTAGTAGAAGGACTCAGAAGTCAGAAGTCAGGAGTCAGGAGAGAAGAATACAGACATAGACG